>JBEPWR010000005.1:0-20244 GCA_041642335.1 Eubacteriales bacterium | reverse complement strand
GGATTAAATTGAAGATTTTATCCACATCCTTTTTCCCTACGGCAATAAACAGGTTCGTAATAAAATTTATACTATCCTGATCCAAAAAACCCACTACACCAAAATCGATATAGGCAATTTCACCCTCTGGTGTGATAAAAATATTTCCAGGATGGGGGTCTCCATGAAAAAAACCATAAACAAAGATTTGTTTTAAAAAAAGATGGGTATTATCCAAGGCTAACTGCTCATGATCGATTATCGGATTTTCTAATGTTGCTTTATGTATTAATTTGTGTCCTTTAATCTTTTCCATGGTGAGTACTTTTTTATTGCTCAAAGACCAATAAATTTTAGGGATATGAAACTTCTCTTCCTTTTCAAAATTGTTCGCAAACCGGTCCGCATTTTTCCCTTCCAAGGTATAATCCAATTCCCGTTTAATCCGATAATGAAATTCTTCAACGATATCCTGAAAACTATAAGCTTTGTTTTTATAGAAATGATCGTCCATTATTTTAGCTAAGGTATTAAGAATTTCCAAATCATCGTTTATTACTTTTTCTATTTTCGGACGCTGTATTTTCACTACAACCTGTTCTCCGGATTTCAAAACCGCTTCATATACTTGCCCAATTGATCCGCAAGCAATAGGTTTTTTATTAAAATGATGGAAAGTTTCCTCCAGGGATTGCTCAGAATTTTTTTCAAAAACACCTACAGCTTCCTCATAGGAGAATTCCTCTACTTGATCTTGTAATTTTTCCAGTTCGACAATGATCTCTTGAGAAAGAATATCTCTTCTTGTGCCCATAATTTGACCGAGTTTTACAAAAGTTGGACCCAATTCTTCACAGGCTTTACGAATTCGCACACCCCAGGTTTCTTTTTCAGTTTCTTTTCTTACTTTTAGTACCCGTTTAGGAATATATCCTTTTTTGCGCATATTTTCCGCTACAAATGTAAATCCATATTTAACTAAAACCTCACCTATTTTCTTGTAACGACGAAGCGTTCCATATTTCCGATTGATAATCAAACTTTCCACCCCCTGCAGACCATAAATTCTTTCTTCTCAATGAGAAAAAGGGCAATAATACTTATGTGTATTATTACCCTTTAATAGCCTATTTAACCGTTACCTTTACATTCTACGAGGACTTCGCCCCTTGGTAAGTTTTCTTTGCCACCTGTTTTTCTTTGATCATTACCCATACCGGTGTAGCAATAAAAATCGATGAGTAGGTACCGCTTATAATTCCAGCAATTAATGGCAAGGCAAAGGTTTTAATTTGTTCCACTCCTAAAATATATAATGCGACAATCGTAAGAAGTGTGGTAACCGATGTTATAATTGAACGCTTTAAGGTCTGTTCAATACTTGTATTCCCCAGTTCTGAAAAATTGTTCTTCTTTAGAAAGGGAATGTTTTCCCGAACTCGATCAAATACAACAATACTGTCATTTATAGAATATCCGAGGATGGTCAGTACAGCGGCAATAAATGGATTATTAATCGGAATATTTAAGATGGCATAAACCGATAAAACAATCAAGATATCGTGCATTAATGCCGTAAGAGAAGCGATTCCATAGGAAAGTTCAAAACGAAATGTAATATAAATCAGCATTCCAATCGCAGAAATCAAAATCGATAGTAGTGCCTTTTGTTGAATTTCCTGACCGATCGATGGACCAAACTGCTCCACTCGAAGCGGCTGTTCTGAAGAAAGATCATAGCGTTCTTGTAAATCATCGTATAATTCCCTTCTTTCTTCACTATTAAGATCCTCAGAGGTTCGGATGACAATATTATGCTGGTCGCCTCCAATATGATTTACACTCGCGGCTGGATCATAGGAATCCAGAGTTTCACGAATTTCCCCGGTCTCAATATATTGCTCCATATCAATTTCTATTTCTGTTCCCCCAGTAAAATCAATACCAAATTCCACCCCTCGAGTTAAAGTGAAAATTACTCCGGTGATGACAATTAATGCAGAAATCATAAAAAAGTATTTTTTATTTTCAACAATTTTCATAGTGAACCTCCTTACTTCAACCCGAATAGGGTTTTGCTTTTTCGTGTATTGATCTTAACAGCCAGTCTCAGCAAGAGTCGAGTAATAATAATCGCAGTAAACATACTGCATATAATCCCGATAATTAATAGCACCGCAAAACCTCTAATAGGGCCCGTACCAAACTGATATAGTACTACACCTGCAATTAAGGTGGTCACATTCGCATCGAGAATGGTTGTAAAGGCTCTTTTAAAACCGGATTCAATAGATACCCGGACCGTTTTTCCGCTGGCTATATCTTCCTTAATCCGTTCAAAGATAATAACATTCGCATCTACAGCCATACCAATAGAAAGAATTAATGCCGCAATACCCGGTAAGGTTACCGTTGCATTCAGGAGTGTAATAACTCCAAACACCAGAAGAATATATACGGTTAACGCAATATCTGCAACTAATCCCGGTATTTTATAGATCACAATCATAAATAGCATCAATAAAGTTACCCCTATTACCGCAGCTTGTACACTTCTATCTAACGCAAACTCACCTAGCGTTGCGGTAATGGTGGAAGTCCGAATTTCTTCTAGTTCAACCGGTAGTGCACCGGCTCGGATTAGTGCAGCTAGCTCCGATGCGGACTCGATGGTGAAATTCCCAGAAATTGTAGGTCTTCCATCAGCGATTCGATCCTCTACCGTAGGGGCAGAAATGACCTCTCCATCAAGGATAATTTCAATGATTCGATCTTCCACCGGTGTTTCAGGGAGCTGGGCTAACCGTCCGGTTGCCTCTGCAAAATCTTCCCGTGCACCATCGTCTAGCTCTAAACTTACATACGGTCGATTCCCATCCATCATAACCCTTGCATCGTTTACATCATTCCCAGAAATCACTAGGTTTCCGTCTGGATCAATAAATTCCAATCGAGCAGTGGTACCAATCATTGCAATGGCCTCTTCTGCTTCTTCAACTCCGGGAAGTTCCACGCGAACCCGGTCATCTCCTTCTCGTACAATCACTGGCTCAGTTAATCCTAAACTATCGACTCTTAGACGAAAAATTTCGATAACCTGTTGCATTTGCCGATCCAGTTCCTCTCCGGAGGAGTCGGTTTGAGCTTCATATACCAGGTATACCCCACCTTGTAAATCAAGCCCTTGGTTAATTGACTCTGTCATCGGTGGGATCGATGTTTCACCGACATTCAGACCAAAGAACGTAGTATAGGCGCCTCCTGCTACGAGTAGAAGAATCACAATAAAAGTAATTAAACTCTTTTTATTCATCGGTCAGCCTCCTTATTATTACTATGATCCTTACCATATTCCGCATAATGAAGAGCAGAGTCTTTGATTCCTTCAATTTCTTCTTCGGTCAGTTTTCGGACCACTTTTCCAGGAGATCCCAGCACCAATACTCCTGAAGGAATTTCTTTCCCGGAGGTTACCATACTACCTGCCCCAATAATGGTGTTACTACCGATTTTCGCTCCATTAAGAATAATGGAACCCATACCGATTAAACAATTGTCACCCACTGTGCAAGCATGGATTATGGCATTATGACCTACCGTAATATAATCTCCTAAAATTGTCGGGTATTCATCGCTAATATGCAATACACTATTATCTTGAACATTCGTGTATCTGCCTATTTCAATGTGGTTATAGTCACCGCGAAGAACCACATTATACCAAATACTGGCCTTCTCTTTTATGGTTACTTTCCCGATAATTGTTGCATTCGGGGCAATGTAGGCATCCTTATGAATCATTGGCACTTCCTTTAGATGTTCTAATATCATCACTGATCACTCCCTAATCTTTTTTTCGCTTCAATGATAATGGAGTTTTGAATTCTTTTCTTTTCCATTTCACAACCCATCTCATAAGGTTCCAATAAGTTGTTATTTTCATGATAAGCATTGGCATGACAGCCACCGCTACAATAATATTTTGCCCAACAGTCTTTGCATGCCGATTTATGGTCCACGCTGGCATTCTTAAAAGATGAAGAAATATTAGGATTTAGCTTTGTCTCATTCCAAATACTCCCCATTTTGAAATCAGAGTTGCCCGCAAATTGATGACAGGGATAGATATCTCCTTCCGGAGTGATTGAAAGATATTCTACTCCGGCTCCACATCCCATGGCTCTTTTTTCTTGACAGGGGTTTTTCTGCAAATTCATCTTAAAATGGAAAAACTCAAACTCATCCTTTGTTCCACGTTTATCAAAATATGCTTTTTCGATGATATCATACTGTTCTTTGATTACTGCTAGATCTTCTCGGCTTAGCGCATAGTCATTTTCCTTCGGCGCTACCACCGGCTCAACGGAAACATTCCGAAACCCTTGTTCCGCCAAATGAATCACGTCCTTGGAAAATTCCCTGTTGAACTTTGTAAAAGTACCTCGTACATAATAGGGTTTATCTCCCCGTTTTTCTACCATTCGTTTGATTTTCGGCAAGATTATATCATAGGTTCCCTGATTATTGACGGTATAGCGCATACGATCATTCGTTTCTTTATTACCGTCGATACTGAGAACAATATTCTCCATGTTTTCATTAATATAGTCCATATTTTCTTCATTTAATAAAGTTCCATTGGTGGTAATTGTAAAACGCATGTTTTTATTCGATTTCGCTGCTTTTTTCTTCCCATAAGCAACCAAATCCTTTACTACTTGGAAATTCAGTAAGGGCTCCCCACCAAAAAAATCCACTTCCAGGTTCCGACGATTACCGGCATTTTCGATTAAATAGTCCAAAGCCTTTGCTCCGGTATTGAAATCCATTAACAGGTTTTCACCCTTAAAATTTCCTTGGGATGCAAAACAGTACTTACACCGTATATTACAGTCGTGGGCAATATGAAGACAAAGCGCTTTCACGACGTGCTTAAAATTCTCGCCTCTTTCAACAGCTTTTGTGAATAATTGATCTTGTTCAATTAATTGATTTAATTCTTTTAGTGCAGCCTTTAAATCTTGAATATCATATTGCTTTTTTAAGGCCTCAGTAATCATCTCTTCATCAACCTTAGGCTTGTTTTCATTATTTGGATAGTATTTCAAAATATCATATATCATCCGATTGACAATATGTACAGCTCCACTGTTCACATCTAAAACCACCGGAATATTATCTTTTTCAAACTGAAAAATCATAGTTTCACCCTTCTTTCTGATTCTTTCATTAAAAAACAGCAGTAGAAATCAACTGCTGTTTGCCTATGATGATTTTTCTAACGGTTAGGATTCTCGCAATCTTGATTTCCTACAGTACAGGATGTCTTGCAGGCAGATTGGCAAGATGTTTGACATTCCCCACACCCTGTATTGCTGCTTTCATTGGTTGTTCCTCGTACGAGTGTTGTAATAAAAGTCATTTTCTTTCTCCTTTCCTTATAATTTCTCATCAATTATATCATAAAATAAGACTTTAGAAAAATCATTCCGTCCTTGGTTTTTCTTAGCGGTCATATTTATTAAAAAACTCTTTTTTGTATTCCAGAAATCGATCTTCAGCGAGAGCTTCTCGAATATTTTTCATCGTATTGATTAAAAAATGAACATTATGGTAGGTCATCAGTCGGAGACCTAAAATTTCGTTAGCTTTAAAAAGATGGCGTAAATAGGCCCTGGTATAATTTTTACAAGTGTAACAATCACATTCAGCATCCAAAGGTTCGAAATTTTCTTTGTTACCGGCATTTTTAATATTTACCGTACCATAGGTTGTCATAGCCGTTCCATTTCGTCCAATCCGTGTAGGATGGACACAGTCAAACATATCAATCCCTTTTTCCACACCTTCAAATAAAGCATCAGGAGTCCCTACGCCCATCAAATACCGGGGTTTATCCTTGGGAAGCAGTGGGGTAGTATACTCGAGTACTTCATACATGATCTCCTTCGGTTCACCTACACTGAGTCCACCAATAGCATAACCAGGAAAATTCAGTTCCAAAAGCTCTTTTGCGCTTTCTTCACGAAGATCCTGGTACATGCCTCCTTGCACAATCCCGAATAAACTTTGATTTGGATTTTCATTGGCTTCAATGCAGCGCTTAGCCCAACGAGTCGTTCGTTTTAAAGAGTTGCGAACATATTCCCTCGATGCAGGATAGGGAGGACACTCATCAAGTACCATTGCAATATCCGAATCCAGTGCATTTTGGATCTCGATCGCCTTTTCCGGTGTAAGTTCCTGTTTGCTGCCATCGATATGGGAGTTAAATGTAGCGCCTTCTTCCGATAGCTTTCGCAGTTTTCCCAAACTAAAAACCTGAAATCCTCCGCTATCGGTTAAAATCGGACGGTCCCAATTCATGAATTTATGCAATCCCCCAGCTTTTTTAATCAATTCATGGCCCGGACGTAAAAACAAATGATAAGTATTGCTTAAAATAATTTCTGCGTTAATGTCTTTTAATTCTTCCGGAGTCATGGTTTTTACTGTCGCCTGAGTTCCGACGGGCATAAAAATCGGGGTGTTGATCACCCCACGATTGGTGTGAAGTTTTCCTAGCCGACCCTTTGTATCTTTACATTCTTTTAATAGTTCATATTGTACTAACATATTTTCCTCCTAGAAGATGTTTATTTGATAAGCATGGCATCACCGAAACTGTAAAAACGGTATTGATGTTCAATCGCTTCCCGATAAGCTTTCATGGTGTTTTCACGGCCTGCAAAGGCACTGACCAACATAATCAGGGTTGACTTTGGCAAGTGGAAATTGGTAATGAGTCCGTCAATTCCTTGAAACTCATACCCTGGGTATATAAAGATATCTGTCCATCCGCTTCCCGCTTCGATTCTTCCTTTATCTTTTGCAATTGCCTCTAGGGTTCTGCAACTAGTTGTTCCCACGGCAATAACCCGGTGGCCGGCCTCTTTTGTATCATTAATCGTTTTTGCAACTTCAGGACTAATTCGGTAAAATTCTGAATGCATTTTATGTTCTAGAATATCTTCTGCTTCAACCGGTTTAAAAGTTCCGAGCCCCACATGCAATGTAATATAAACAATATTAATTCCTTTATTATGAAGCTCATCCATGATTTCCTCAGTAAAATGCAGTCCTGCAGTTGGTGCTGCAACGGATCCCTTATTTTTAGAGTAAACCGTCTGATATCGGTTCGGATCTTTTAAGGTCTCTCCAATATACGGTGGTAAGGGCATTTCCCCTAGTTGATCCAGAACCTGATAAAAATCCCCTTGATAGTCTAGTTTTATTACCCGCAGACCTTCTTCTCTTTCTTCAATCACAGTTCCTTTCAAAAGATTTTCCTGAAAAAGAATTTCGGTTCCCACTTTCAATTTCTTTGCCGGTTTGGCCATGACCATCCAGGTTTTTTCTTGCTCTTCTTCGACTAAAAGGATTTCCACTTTGCCTCCGGTTTTCTTCTTTTTGCCGTATAATCGCGCTGGAATAACCTTGGTGTCATTTAATACTAGCGTATCCCCTGCATTTAAGTTCTCTGTGATATCATAAAATCTTTTATGTTCAATTTCTCCTGAATCTTTATTTAAAATAAGCATTTTTGAATGATCCCGCTTTTCTATCGGGTATTGGGCAATTAAGTCTTCAGGGAGATTAAAATTAAATTCTTCTGTTTTCATATACGTTCTTCCACCTCTTATTATTTAATATCAAACATATGATTCCTTTAAATAATACTTCTTAATCTTTTTTTACGGTTTCCCACTTCAATACGATTATACAAATTTACGGTTTAGAGTAACCAAAATGTTCATAGGCCTTAACCGAGGCAATTCGTCCTCTCGGGGTACGGCTAAGAAATCCTTTTTGCAGTAAAAACGGCTCATACACATCTTCAATGGTATTCTTCTCTTCTCCTGTGGACGCGGCTAAGGTGTCAATTCCTACCGGTCCTCCACCAAAATTATGAATAATCACTTCAATAATTTTTTGATCTACTTTATCAAGACCCAATTTGTCAATTTCTAACAACTCCAAAGCTTGATGAGCAATTTTTAAGGTGATTTCTCCATCCCCTTTTACATCTGCAAAGTCCCGGATTCGCTTTAATAGACGGTTGGCTATTCTTGGGGTTCCCCTGGAACGTAAGGCAATTTCTTCAGCCCCTGGGTTTTCGATCGGAATTTCCAATATTCCCGCGGAACGAAGTACAATCTGCTTTAACTCCTCCGTCGAATAATGCTCTAGTTTATTAATTATACCAAACCGATCACGAAGAGGCGAGGTTAATAAACCCGCTCTTGTGGTAGCACCAATTAATGTGAATTTCGTTAAATCCAAACGGATGCTCCGAGCACTGGGACCTTTCCCAACAATTATGTCAATCGCATAATCCTCCATAGCAGGATATAAAATTTCTTCTACTGCTCGATTTAGCCGATGAATTTCATCGATGAAAAGCACATCCCCTTCTTTCAGGTTCGTAAGGATTGCAGCTAAATCCCCTGGACGCTCAATTGCAGGCCCCGAGGTAATACGAATATTTGCAGACATCTCCGTAGCAATAATACTGGCTAAGGTAGTTTTACCTAGACCGGGAGGTCCATACAAAAGAACGTGATCTAGTGATTCCTGTCGCAACTGAGACGCTTTCAGAAAAATATCCAGTTTTTCTTTCGCTTTGGTTTGACCAATATAATCTTTTAGAAACTTAGGACGAAGTCCTTGATCCATTTCCTGATCTTCTTCCCTTTTAAATGTTGATACCAGCCGATCTTCTAATTCAAAATCTAAATCATTGTTAAATTCCATGTTATTGACTCCTTTACGATTTCATAAGAAGCTTTAAGGATTCTTTAATCATTTCATCAACGGATAATTCATTCTTCCCAAGTGATTTTACCGCCTTTTGACCTTCCTGTTTAGTATATCCTAAAGACATTAATGCATCAATGGTTTCGTAGTATCTCACATTCTCTTTTTCCACGATCGGTTCCGAGAGTTCTGCAGTCGTATCCAGTGCTGGAAGTTTGTCTTTCAGTTCCACAATAATCCTTTCCGCAGTTTTCTTTCCAACACCAGGAGCTTTGGTAATATTGCCAGTTGAACCTTGATATATATTTCTTATCAGTTCCTCTGGTGTGAAGTATGAAAGAATTCCACAGGCAACTTTCGCACCAATTTTGGATACAGAACGAAGTTGGTGAAACATCCCCAGTTCTTCCTTGGAATTAAATCCGAAGAGAACCATCTCGTCCTCTCGAAGTACCAAATGAGTATAGAGGGTTATTGTCTCTTCCACGTGGACTTGATTTAAAGTATTCGCTGTGGTATGAACTTTATAGCCAATGCCATTGACTTCTAATACAATGGCTCCAAGATCTTTACTATGAATTTTTCCATGAATAAACTCAAACATTTTCATTCCTACTCTCTTGTATTATTATTATTGAGCAACCCATATATAAATCAAAAAATGATGCTCTATCTGCCTAATAAAACAAATAAAGCAGGGTTTTTACTCCCTACTTTTCTGCGTGCACTCAAAACAATACCCCAAAATTTCAAGCTTGTGTTTAATCGGAGTAAATCCTAATCGATCAATCAATTCTTTTTCTATACTAGAAACCGGGCATTCTTTAAAAATTTCACTTTTCCCACAGGAAATACAAACAATGTGATGATGATGTTCATTGGTTACACTAAGTTTGTACTGGTCGGCATAATCATCCAAGGAGATTTTTTTCAACACACCAATGTTCACCAATAGCTCAATGTTTCGATAAATCGTTGATAAGTCAATAGGTTTCTCATGTTCTTCGATCCATGCATGAACCTTCTCCGCTGATAAAAGATGATTTTTCGCTTGAACAAAGGCCTTAATAATAATTTTTCGTTGTTCTGTAATTTTATATCCCTGTTTTTTTAGTTTGTATTCAATAGAATCTTGCATTTTTCAAACTCCTCACAGAATACTCTTAGCTCAATATGTGACATCGCTAGAAAATCCATCGTTGCCTTACCGCACTCACCTTAATTAATGATATTATACAATAATAAAACACCCATTCTCTTATGTCAAGCAATGGCTACACTAGAATCGAAAACCCATTTCTCTTCTTCTGAGCGCAAAAGCCGCTGTTCCGTAATAGAAAAGAATACGTTCCAGAACCTGTTCGTCGGAATCATTAAGTCCATTAAATTGAAGTTTTTGCATTTGTTCATTGCACTTCTTCATTGTTTCTTTTGAGGCTTTCTGCAAAGTTAATATCTCTTCTTGAAAAGTATTTTGGTTAAATCCTAAGAGATACATCGTCCAAATCTGGTAAAGTTTGTATTTATCTTGATATTGTGTAGCTTTTACTTCTTCCTCACAGTAAAAAAAGTGAATAAGGTAGCCGATATACATGAGCTCTTTTAACGTTTTTTTTAATTCAAGGATCTCATCCTTGTAAAGATCTTTCAATGTGTTTCGATAATATCCTCCTAACCGAGGTATTTCATCAGTGATTCGCCCTACACCTCTAAGACCGGGGCTTTGTAAATCGATTTCTGAACTTAAGAATTTATTGATACAGTACTCAGGAATTTCAAGAGAGGAATTTTGAACAAGGCTATGAGCTTTTGCATCGAACTGATTTGCTTCATCTACTTGGAGCCTTCTTTTTATATTTATAATGCTTTGTTCCAACATCAATTTATCCATGAACATCACACCTGCCCTTCTTCAAGTGTATTTAACAAGCTTATCCAAATTTATTCGATATGTAATGTATCGGTTATTATCTACTATTTTATTATGTTATCCTCCAGTATTCAACTATTATTATAATTAACCTTATTTTTTCTTTTGTAATATTAAATGTTATAATAAAAGCCCATAAACCTATGGTTTTATTGGGCTTTTAAATTAAGTTCTGTTGTGATCTTAAGGGTGGGTTTGTATTCTTCGGATTACTTCTTCTTCAACTGGAAATTTCATATTCTCTTTTTTATTATTAAAAATTTCGTTGCCGTTGACGCTTACAGTGAAAATCCCTCCACTACTTTGGACAAGCTCTACATTAGCATCCGGAATCTGTTTTTGTAGTTTTGCTTCTAGACTAGAAGCTTTTTCCAGGTATCCTCACGAGCCGCAATAAGTGATTGTGATTTCTTTTGACATTATAATACCTCCCATAATTTTTCTTTCTTGATACATTCCCTCTTTATTATATATCCAGATAAAAGTCCTTCAAACAATTGAAGAGCTCTACTTTTCTTTAAATTATTCAAACACAATTCTTCTGCTTAAAAAATGTTATAGCAAAGGCTATTACTATAACCTATAACAAAATTTGCAAAGCCGATGGAATTGACATATCGTTTAGATGAGAAAAGTTAAGGTATATATGATAAGAGTCGTTTATTGTTATAAATAAAGATGAAAGAGGTGGTCAATATGTCAAAAAAAATTATTAACGTTTCAAAATTTGATTTTCGAGAAAATCCCGAAGACCCGTACCTGGCAAGAATGCACCATTTAGACTTGTATCCCCAGGGAAACGGAAAGATGGGTGTTCCGAAAGAACTTTTAGAAGGCCGAAACTTAGGAGAAGATTTTGATTTCAGCAAGGATTGGAAAATGTACTATGGAAAAGAGGTCCCCGGCTTCCCGGCCCATCCGCATCGTGGTTTTGAAACAGTGACCATTGTATTGCAGGGTTATGTCGACCATGCCGATTCAGCGGGACAATCTGGCAAATATGGCGCAGGAGACGTCCAGTGGATGACAGCAGGAAAAGGGATGCAACACTCTGAGATGTTTCCCTTAGTGTACGATGACCAAGACAACACCTTAGAACTATTTCAAGTATGGCTTAATCTCCCCGCTAAGGATAAGTTTGTGGAGCCTAGCTATAAAATGTTATGGAGCGAAGCTATTCCTAAGGTTATCCAAGAAAATGAGCAGGGGCAAAAATCGATAATCAACGTCATTGCCGGCTGTATCAATGATACAAAGAGCCTGCCTCCAAATCCGGATTCGTGGGCAAATAAGAAAGATAATCATGTTGGTATTTATACCGTGAAAATGGAACCAGAGGCAAGCTTTACACTTCCCAAGGTATCTTCAACCTTAAATCGCAATCTATATTTCTACCGTGGTGCAAATATTCATATTGATGGTGAAATAATCGGTGATAAAAGCAGTTTGAAACTTGTTGGCGATCAGGAAGTAGAAATTGTTAACGGCAAAAAAGAAAGTCACCTTCTGGTGTTGGAAGGCGAGCCTATTAATGAACCGGTGGTCAACTACGGACCTTTCGTAATGAACACATTTGAAGAAATCCAGCAAGCCTATCAAGATTATCAAGAAACCCAGTTTGGAGGATGGCCCTGGGAGGTTAATTATCATGTAACCCCCATTGAAGTCGGTCGTTTTGCAAAGCATGCGGAAGAAGACCAACGTCCCCCGGAAAAATTCTTTTAACACTAAATCCTCGGTCCTTTAGATTATTCGGATCGAGGATTTTAAAATTATAAAGAAATTCTTATTCATCTTTTGATCTCATCTGTTTTCGCACGATTTCATAGGGCGGTACGATCATTCCTCGATAATTTTTTGTTCTTCCGATCAAATTTTGAATTTGTTCCGTAACATAGGGCCAGATATGAAAGTTCAATTGGTCTCTAATTTCGCTATCGGAAAGCTCTAATTCTTCTAATTTTTTAAATTGAAGAAAGGAGTTCATCAAAGCGGTGATTTCAAAATGCCCTTTTACGATAAAATTGACTTGTGTGATATATTTTATTTCCGAAGCGTTTTCTTTGTTTCGTAAAATATTGCTGCTTATCCGAATAGTTTGATGTAACTTTTTCTTAGAACCTGAGTCCGAAACCTCCGATTTTTTTAAAGAATACATTTCTTTTTTTAACGATAACTCTTCCAAAAACACTCCCTTAACAATAATTTCATAATCCATTTTCATAACCCCTTTCTATAATCAGATATTTTGCTATTTTTACAGAGGAATAACTCGCAACCTCATTTACTTTATGATATATTTATATTATCAATAGCAGAAGATTCTGCACCTTTCCGTTAGCTTATCTATATTTTTATTCTGTTCGGTTACCTATTTTATAACGTTAGGAGAGAAGATCAAATGAACTCATTCAAAGAAGTCTCTATCCCATTTCAAAATGCTCTTTCATCATATTTTAAAGCGTATTTTTCAAAGAGAGATTACAACCAATTGGAGAAACTTTTATCAGAAACCTTCCTGGGCTACGGAACAGGTCTAGATGAGCATATTTACTCGAAATCCGATGCCTTAACCTTGTTTAGAAGAGACCTTGAATCTGCTCCAAATCCTATTAATTTTTTATTCAAAAGAAAAGAGTTCCGTATGCTAGATGACCATACTGCAGTTTTTCAGGGTGAACTAGATATGCAGACAAGGATAACCGATGAAAATTTTAAGTTTAATGATTTACGTTTAACGCTAGTATTTCATCTTGAAAATAATGAAGTCAAGCTCGTTGCTAAACACATCTCACTCCCTACTACTGAACAGGAGGAAGGAGAATCCTACCCTTTAAAGGAGCTGGAAGAACGAAAAAAAATCAAAAATCAAATCATTGAAATCCGTTTTTAGCCTCCATATAATTGCTTTTTATGCTTTGTTGTTCCGATAAAGAATGTCACGCTTATTAGGAAAATTACACTTGCAATAATCAACCAACTGTATTGGTAGTCTCCTCTTATATCTGCTATATACCCTATTATTGGTGGACCAATAACCACCCCGGAACGGATAAAAACTAAAGCTATACCTGTTGCAGTACCAATTAGGTCATCTTCTATTATATCACCAATTGTAGTAAAAACTAAACCCGGTATTGCCAGACCAAACATTCCAAGAATAAAAGAGATTCCCATGATCGTAATAAACATTAAGTTTTCAGAGAAAACAAATATCGCAATCAACAGAACCATTATGGAAGAAATCACTCCTAGTAAAAATAGTCCAAGCCGCCGGTTACTCTTGAAAAAACGGTCATTAATATACCCCATGCTCGGTTGTCCTAGTACTCCGCCAAACATAAAAGCACTAAGTGAAAGGCCTGCATAGCCCGGGGTTAATCCCACATCCCCTGTGAGGAATAAGGTATAATGAATGGTCATATTCCCCATTGTAAATCCAAATGCTAATCCCATCAAGCAGAGAAAAATTAATATTCGATTTGAAATCAGTTTTTTAAAATCTTTTCTAAAAGAGCTTTTCTGTTGGTTTTTATTCGTGTCTTTTTCTTCGCTGGAAATTTTTGCAGGACGGTAAAATTTCATTAAGATCACTGCCATCAGTAGGGCGACTGTTGCTGCTACGAACAAGGCTTTTCTCCATCCAAAAATATCACCTATAAAGGGTAGCAAACTTGCTCCTAAAATCCCCCCGATACCACCACCAGCCTGGGCTATACCTATGGACACCGCTCTCTTATCGGATGAAACAAGATTCAGTACTCCTTTATTTATCGCCGGCGTAATAATGCTAAAACCGATTCCCGTAAGGAAGGCTAAGAACAATAACAGGTAAAAAGCAGGCATCAACGTATGTAAAAACATCAATGTTGCAATAATTAAAGTTGCACCGACCAAGGATTTTTTGGGTCCAATTCGATCCACCACTCTTCCGCTACTTATTGCCAAAAGTGTTCCGCTCAAGAAAAAAAAGGTGGCATACAGTCCCGCCTGTGTTCCGCTAATTTGAAAGTCTGCACTAACCAAGGGAAGCATGGCTTTGAAACCTTGTACATTAATTCCCACCGCAATATATGCAGTAGACATAATAAAAAGAGTCAGAACAGGATTTTTTTTTGTTTGTGTTGTTTCTTTTGCTGAGTTTTCCATATAAGGTCTCCTTTCAGTCACCTATAATTTAGTATAACATAATCCGAAAATCTCATCCAACCTCAATAAAATAAGCCAAGATTACCATCTTTGCCTCTAATGATTCTTCTTCGGCCCAATTTAGCATCGGACGAACATTTTACTATTTGGCTTTAATTCAAAAAAATACAGGCGAATTTTATTTGATTTTTTACTTGAATTGTTTGGCAAATCATGATAATTTTAATATTACATATGTCTGTTATTATCCTATTTCGATGTAGGATAAGGATACTATAGGAGGAGAATTTCATGAGTGATACCAGCCATCATAAAGAAGTTATTACCGGCTTTTTAATACTGATTATTTTAACAGCCGTTGTTTTAGGTGCCAACTATTTAACCCAGGAAATCGGAGAAGCCGAGGAGGTTTCTAAAGAAAAAATCGTTGGTACCGGAGAAGGATATAAAGGGGAAATTAAAATTCAGCTTGTTATGGAGGATGGAGACCTTAAAGGGCTAAAGGCCGTTGAATTCCATGATACCTCTCAAGTGTTTAATGATGTACTAAAAAGCATGGAGAAAGATCTCCTTGCCGGTAAATCTCTTGAAGAAATAGATGTAATTACCGGTGCAACCGCAACTTACCAGGGAATTATGGAAGCCCTAAGAGAAGCCTTTGCACAGTTGGAAAAATGATACAATAGTTTTGACTTGATTCCCATAAAAAGAAACCCTTCAGATATTGTAGGGTTTCTTTTTCATATAGTTCTTAGTAATTCATCACTCAACACTTCACTTCGTATTCAATTTATTTATATTCCTTGAAATTATAAAATATCATGGTCCTCTACTAGTTCAAGTTTGCTTTCTGTACAAATTTCCTGGGTTGCTAAATTTACGTGCTGCATCTCCAATACTTCCTCTGGAGCAAACCCACTCCAATACTTCGGTACCTGATGCATAAATCCACATTCCGGACATTTATAATACAGCATTTCCATAAAAAAACCTCCTTTATAAATCACCTGAATTCCACGACTATTCTTTTTATAATAGGGCTTCTCTGGCTTTTTCCAGATCTTTTTCATGAATGTATACTGTATAGATTTTGGACAGATCCATTTTCTCAGCCTTAGGTGCTCCAATTTCCTGACCCATTGTGAGAGAGTGAAACTCTTCCCCATTTACAACCTTTGTATCAAATTCAATCATTTGATTCGCTAAAGTATCTTGTATCTCATTAAACTCATTTATGGAAGTCCCTTGATAAATAATCATCCTCTGACTCTTCTTGATTTTCATTCAACGAGCCTCCTTTTGAAACTTTGGATCTTCTCATCCTTAACATAATTATATCATCTCTTTGTTTGTTTTACAATTTATGACTAATGGATTAAGCCTAATATTACTGGTCTAAATAGTAGTTCTTTTCTTTACTATAGGCCGATCCTTCAATGAAATATCCTGGTTCTAAAGGAACGTCATAATAGGATAATGTAAAATGCAGATGGGGACCTGTGGAGAATCCGGTAGTTCCTACGGTACCAATACGATCTCCTTTTTCAACAAACGCTCCTGGTTTTGCATCCATTTCATGAAGATGTAGGTAAGTACTAAAAATGCCCTGTCCATGATCAATTACGATGGTATTACCCGTGAGGATCAGTTCTCTGGTAAAAACCACCTCACCGTTGTTTGTGGCAAGGATCTCAGTCCCTTGAGGCGCTGCAATATCTATGCCATTATGGCGATAAGAAGTGAGTTCATCATTAACATATCGACGTTCCCCAAATTCCGTTGTAAGTCGCCCTTCTGTAGGTAGTAAAAAGTCTCCTCGGTAAAATCTTTCACCATTACTTTTTGTACGTATCGGTTTATAGTATTGATCCTGTTCTTCATAGGCTTCTGCATTTCTTGTAGCTGCCTGTATATCTGTGTCAACTGCAAGATATTGGGTCTTGTAGTCATGAGCTAGGACTGTCAGATTATATAATTCTTTACTTCCACTTTTTTTATCAATTAATTCAATCGAGTATTCTCCAGGCTCCGTATGGTAGTTGGTTGGGATCAGAGTCCGAAAGAGTTCTTCGAATTTATGCCATCGACTTTTATTCCCTAAGGAGCTTCTTATTTCCAAGTCTTTTGCTGACGCTGCCCGATCTGCTTCAATTTCTATAATATCACCTTGGTAGATCGTAGTTTTGCTCACCTCAAAATTAACTGGCAGAAGTACTTCCAGTGTAAATGAAACACTGGATTTCCGTATTTCAGGCTTCTCCCAAATAAATTCCAATTGGTATCTGTATTCTCCATTTTTTTCAGGTATCGGTAGCAATTCAAATTCTGCTTTATCTTCAAAAAGTAATTCTTTCTCCTCTTTGGTATCTTCATCTATGATGCGATACGTCATCTCATCAGGTATTTGATTAAATTTTAGCTTCGGCTGATCGTCTTCGTTTTGCAGCAGAAAATCAGGTTTTGATTGTTCTTTAGGGGCGTCTTTAAATTCATTAAGATTATTTTCAATCCATTGATCATCATACTGCTGAATCCGCCAGTGATTCCCGAATTCTTCTATACCATACTCTGCGCTCTCACTCATTTCAATATCCGGTAAATATTTTTCCTGATAATATTGATTAAATCCTTTATGAGTGTAAAAAAACTCAGGATCCTCTAGCTGATAGATCGTAATATTTTCTTTTGCATAGGCTGTGTTTCGGTCCTTCAAAAATAATTTATAGTCTTCTTTCTGATTGAATTTATTGACTATTTGTATGGTGTACACCACAATATCTTCCTGTTCTAAATCATTCAGCTGCTCAATTTTATTTGTATTTTGCCATTCTAAACTTTGAAACAGCATACTTTTTTCTTCTTCAGATAACTTAAATCTTTTCGGATCGACAACTTTCTTTTGTTCTTCTACACTTTCTAATGTCCCTATATACTGTACTTCTATAGACGATAGCGTCTCCTTTGTAAAATTGTTATACGCGAATACGTAGAACAATCCAAAGAGTATCAGCAGTGAGCCTATGATACCAATAAATAGTGTTCTTTTGTTTTTCATCCATCTCTACTCCTTATTGTATATAATCGTCTTTTAATTATAACTTTTAGCATACCTAACGTCAAAAAAACGAATGAAAGCTCCTAGAGCCTTAGCTGGATTGGTAATATTTTGCATAAAAAAAAGCTATAGAAGATTCTATAGCAGAAATTTTTTGTTGGCGGGAGTACATAGGAATCGAACCTACCCAAGAGGCTACTAACCCCTCGTGCTGGTTTTGAAGACCAGAGGGCACACCAGTACCCATCTACTCCCTCTTTTTTAACACTAAACCAGTATATCATAATTAATCATTGTAGACAACAGTTTTTCTTATAACTACCCTTTTAACACTCGCCGATCCCCGTCACGCTGAGTGATCCCCTCTACATCATATTTTTCCAGTAGTGAAACTGCCATCTTGCGGTTTGTATCAAGAATATCCCGAAAATCACCAATTGCGATATTATCATGTTGCTGTAAATACTCTACTAAAATGGCTTTCGCTTTCTCGTAATTCTCTCTGGTGATATATATGTCTTCTTGAATCCTTACAAGTTCCTTCGTTATTAAAAGTTGAAACACCTGTTTTACAGAAATTTCAACAAAATCTTTACTGAGTTGTTGCTCGATTTCTCTTTTCTTTGGTGGATTAAAAGGATCTTGATTTAATTTCTCTAGAATTAATTTCTTAATTTCTTCCTGTTCTTTATTCAAAGATACCTCAAAATTTCTTAATGATAAATATTGTTCTTTAATTGAGATTAAACCTTCTTTCTCAAAAAGTTTATAAAGGTCATCATTGATCTTAGTATAGAACTGTCTTTCTAATTTATTTGTCAACTCCTCTTTAAGTACACCCGGTTGCAAAGGATTATTCGAGTGAAAACCCTCTAACACCTCTAATGTATAGGATTTCAACTGTTCATATAAATTTTGGTGAATGTATCCAAGCTTTCCTAAAGAAAAGATTTTTCCTTCGTTGTTTAATTTCTCGACACCCTTCTTTATAGTTTTTTTATCCTCCGAGAGCTTGACTGTCAAAAATTCGACATCCGGGATTTCACGACTGTATTTTTCTATTATTTTTTCTAAAACTGTACTTAAATCTCCTGATTCTTTAAGCTTTAATTCTTCGAGAACTTCGTCATCAAAACGCTTATGTTTTTCAGGATAAGGATCAATCACTGATAAGCCGCCGATGGTTTCCATTGGAGAATAGAGTCGTAAAATAATTTTATCATTTTTTTTGATCGCTATTTCTTCTTCTAGGCGAAGTTGTACATAGACCTGATCTTCAGAACTCGCCTCTTCCTTATCAAGAAGCACAATTCGTCCTACGGTTTCATTAGAATCACTATAAACCTTGACTCTTGTTCGGTTTTCAATTAGCCGCTGATAATTTTTTAATACCTTTAATTTTCCATCAATCATCATCGTCGTATTCATTGAACCTTTTTCTACCAGAACATTTCCTCTTTCGATTTCTTCTTTCTTCACATTAGAAATATTCAAGGCAACCCGTTGACCGGAAAATGCTTCCTTCGCATCTTCACCATAGGTTTGTACTGTTCGTATACGCACTTCTTTATGTTGGGGAAGAAGTTCTAAAGTATCCTCTGGTTTAACATGTCCCTCTAATAAAGTACCGGTAATTACTGTCCCAAAACCTTTAATGGTAAAAACTCTATCAATGGGGAGCCGAACCGGTCGCTGGTCCTTATCCTTCTCAATTTTTATCGATAAATTGTCTATTTCCTCAATGAGTTCCGGTATGCCCTCTTTACTGAGAGAATCTACGGCAAGCATCTTGGAATTTTCCAAAAATGAACCTTCTACTGCTTCTTTAACATCTTCTTTTACCAGTTCGAGGAAATCCTGGTCCACCATGGATTTTTTAGTAATTACAATAATCCCCACTTCCACATCCAGCAGAGAAAGAATATCCAAATGCTCAACGGTCTGTGGCATAACGCCTTCATCAGCGGCAACCACAAACATAACAATATCCATCCCCCCCACGCCTGCAAGCATATGTTTTACAAATTTTTCGTGACCGGGCACATCTATAATCCCTGCACGTTTCTTACTTGGAAGATCGAAATAGCTGAATCCTAACTCAATAGAAATTCCTCGTTTTTTTTCTTCCTTTAGTCGATCAGTCTCTCGATTTGTCAAAGCTTTAATTAAAGTCGTTTTTCCGTGATCAATATGGCCGGCTGTTCCTATGACAATATTTTTCAAAATAATCCTCTCCTTAAAAAACTACTCTTTTTTCGCCACTGTCTTTATAGTTGTGACGATATAATCAAAATCTCTACGTTTAAGGGTTCTGGGGTCTAAAATCAATGAATCA
>JBEPWR010000004.1:4740-20621 GCA_041642335.1 Eubacteriales bacterium | reverse complement strand
ATTATCTACCGCTCGTACGGAAGGTTTGGAACAACAAGGCATATACATGATCATGGTGAGTCCGCCGGCCGCTGCAGAAGAAGTTCCGGTTAAGAAATTTTCTCGGTGCGTAAATCCGGGATCCATAAAGTGGGTATGGGAATCAAAGCACCCGGGTAGGGTCAAATGTCCTTCTAAATCAATAATCTCTTTTGCTTCAACACCCTGGATGTCCTGTAAAAATCCTGCGATCTTTTCATCCTTAACTAAAATATTCGTTACAATCGTTTCGTCTTCCTGGGGGATTCTTGCGTTCTTATAAATTACATCATACATGTTTAGCGCCTCCTTGTTTTTTTTAACAACAACTTACCATTCTTCTTAAACTTATTCCATTAAATGGGTTTCTAAAATTTGGGCATTTTCAAAGCCTTCCAGTCCTAAAAAGTATTCTAGGGAGTTTAAAAGATGATCAAGTTTTACGGGTCCTACAATTTCCGAACCTGTAACCCGAACGCCGTAGCGCTCCGCTTCCTGTTTAACGGTATTAAAGGTTCGGTACAGCGGCGTTTTGCTGCAGTCGAACATGTTCATGGAAACCACCACTCCTGTGTGATCCGGGAATTTAATTCCTACGGATTTCACAGTGGAAAAACCTCCGCTGGGTCCTCGTACGGTCTTTGCAATTTTTTTGGCAACGGATACGTCCTCCGTATCCAAAAATACATTGTAGGCCGTCAATCCTTCCGCTTCCGCACTGACGATGGTGGCGCCCATCTTGTCTGAGAGCTTCCCGTCTTTGCTCAAGTCCGGCTTTCGTTGCTCATAATCGGGATGAGAAGGATCTTCCAGTAATTCCTTTAACCCTTCATACTGGCCTTTTCGAATATAGGCCAGGGCTTTTCTTTCCTTACTGCTTGCATTTTCCGCTGCGAAAAAGATCGGCACTCCCGTTCTTTCATGAAGTTCATGACCAATCTCTTTTGCTAGATCCACACACTCTTCCACGGTGGTATTTTTAAAAGGGAAAAGCGGGATGGTATCCTGCGCTCCGATTCTCGGATGCGAACCTTTTTGTTCTCTCATATCGATTAATTCCGTAGCTTTCTGTGCCATATTTAGTAACGCTTCTTTTAACGGTTCCGGTTCTCCGATTGCGCAAAGAACGGTCCGGTTAAAATCATGCTCCGGCTCACAACTTACCAGTGTGACCCCTTCTTTGTTTCGAAGTTCATCGGCAACCGCCTTGATGACCTCTTCTCTTCTACCGTCGCTGAAATTTGGTACTGCCAGCATATACTTTCTTCCGTCAGACATACTTTAAACCTCCCTAATCCATTTATTTAAGCCTAAATTTTCAAACTATGCATTTATCATAACACAAATATCCCTTGATCTCTTTGTTATTTCACTATAATAATTTACAGCTATTTTTGAGCAAAATCCTTTGAAGAGCTGTGATCAACCGCTTTCTTTTAATATCCTCAAAATAATTATCGGTTATACCGGAATATTTTCGGCATTTTTCAACATTTATCCCTTGTTGGACTCATTTATTATTTTGTTACATATTTATAAAGCAAAACAAAAGTCGAAATAGTATAATAAAAACAGCATCGAATCTTTTCGTAAATCATGGTACACTTAAAGTAGATTCGAAAGATCAAGGAGAGGAGCATGGAAATTGGGTCTAAAAATCATTGATTTATCTCAAGAAATATTCCAGGGGATGTCGGTTTTTCCTATGCATCAGAAAACCTTTATCATGGAAAATATGTCCCACGAAGAAAATATGCAGGATACAGGAAGTAAGTCTTTAGGTTTTTCAGCTAGAAATCTTTTAATCAGTGAACACTGCGGTACCCATAGCGACGGCGTCTGGGAGTACGATCCCGAGGGTCCCACCATTGATAAAATGTCGTTGGATTATTTTTGGGGGAGTGCCATTTGCCTCGACCTGAATCATATCCCCCCCACCCGTTATATTGAACCGAAGGATTTGGAATCCGCCCTGCAAAAGTCCGGACTTGAAATTCGAAAGGGCGATATCGTATTGCTGTTCACCGGCCACTATAATCGAAACTTCAATACGGAAAAATGGCAAACAGAATACACGGGCCTTAGCTATAAGGCAGCAAAATGGCTTGCCGAGAAGGGTGCGATCAACATCGGGGTGGATGCCCCGGCCATTGACCATCCCGAAGATCTGGATTTTTCGGGACACCTGATTTGTGGAGAGTACAATATTACGAATACCGAGAACCTATGTAATTTAGACCAGGTAGCCAATAAACGCTTTTTGTATATGGGCTTACCGCTGAAAATTAGAGACGGCACCGGATCTCCGATCCGAGCAGTAGCCTTACTGGATGAATAAGAGCGCCGGATGACTAATTTAAAAAGGAGAAACCTTCCAAGGAAGGTTTCTCCTTTTTATCTGTCTACTTTCATTTTCCCAGTAACCGTTTGATTTTTACGGCAATCTCTAAATTCAGCCGGTCATCAAAGTCATCTAAATCCATCCCCGAGACCTCCCGTATCCTTTGCATACGGTAAAGTACCGTGTTGTAGTGGGCAAAAAGTTCGTTGGAAATCTTTTTAAAATTTCCGTTGAACTCAAAGTAGGCCTCCAGGGTCTTTACCAATTCCGTGGATTTCTTTTTATCGTAATCCACCAAAGGCTTAAGGGTCCCGTTATAAAACCGCTCAAGTTCCTCATCCAGATGATCCTGACAAAGAATCTTAAATACTCCGAGGGAATCATAACTGACAATACTCGTATCATCCTTTACCCTGCTGATTCGCATCGCTTTTAGTGCGTCCTTAAAACTCCTGTGGAAATTCTCCATACCGCTGTAGGTTCGACCGACCCCCACATGGATCTGCACACTCATCGACTGCATTTTTATCGCTTTCATCAAATGGGTTTTCACCCCTGAAATTTTTCTTTCCCTGCCATCTTTTTTATCAAAGGATAAGAGCAAAATGATACTATCGGTTTTGCTGATCACGACGCCTTTAATCCGGTATTCTTCCAGCAGTCTTTCCGATA
Organism: Eubacteriales bacterium; assembly: GCA_041642335.1. GTDB lineage: Bacteria > Bacillota > Clostridia > Peptostreptococcales > T1SED10-28 > Isachenkonia. The sequence continues at coordinate 17,590 of JBEPWR010000004.1, read as the reverse complement.
AATTGAGGATCCTCGATACATCATCCTCCGCATAGTCATAGGACTGTTCCTTTGTCGTATCAAAGTTGATAATTATACTAAGATAATCCAGCTTCGGATCAAGGCTGAACATCTGCGCCTTTTCCATCGCCTTTTCTCTTCTGGAGGGCTCCAGGGATACCAGCTCTTCAAAAAACTCCGTCTTATAGCGGTTCTCCACTTCTTTTACCGAGAGCTTTCGGAGCATATCCAAGGACATGGTTGTTGCTGTGGCTTCCAGGACGGACAGGTCAAAGCCGCCCAGGGGCGTACTGAGACCCCAGGCAAAAATATGTCCGAACACACTGTTTTTTACCACAATCGGCATAACCATCCGCTCTACATAAATATCTCCAATCTGCTCTTTGCTCTCATAGAGCTTTCGCTCCTTGTACTTTTCCAGATTTGGATCATAAAACCGCTCCGCGTTTTTAATTAACGCTTCCCGTGTACTCTCTTCGATATATCCGGAGTGGAAAATCTCATTGGTGGGAAAGTCCAATTTTATCATGATCGGGTTTTTCAGATTATCGTTTACCGTCTTTGCGATTCGCTCCAAATCCCCACCCTTTAACATCACATCCATCAAGCGTTCATAAATATTCTCAAGCTTCTGAAGAAGTATCGCCTGTTTGTTGAAAATTTCCTTAAATACCGGCGTCATAATATCGGAAAAAGGTACTTCGTAATAGAGTTCAATAATTGGGAGCCCCAGCTTATCCGCCAGCGCCAAAATTTCCTCCGGCAAATGTTCCAGATAAGGATAAATTTTAATCCCCAGAGCGGATAACTGTTTTTCTGAACATTGCCGTATAAAATCCCGTTGTTCTTCCAAAGAGCTGGTCTTAAAGGAATAGGCTGTGGTCAGCAGAAGCTCACCCTCCTCAACCCAATTGATAATATCCGGGTCTGCCATAACATTCACGTTGGTTACCGTATTTTTAATCCCTTTCATTCCGGCAATGATTTTACATTTGTCCATACAATCCATTTTCATAATCTTTTCCAGGGAAACTCCATTTTGCCTTGGCATAATTACCTACTCCTTTAGCTCTTATCCATCCTTACTCCGATCCTAAACGAACTAACCCAGTTTTGTATATACTGTTGCCAGGGTTGCTTCTTTTAGTTTGTTTCCTTCCGCCTTTAACTCATCGCACTGCTTTTTAATATCCGCAATATAAGTTTCATCGCTTAACCCTTGAAGATTGATCAACACATTAAACAGGGCTCCTTCTAAACCTGCATACGCCAGTAATGCTCCTACACCTACATCGGTAATTGCATTCGGATTACCATAGTCCGCAAAAACCTGCTGAAGCTTTAGAACCTCCAGAGATTCTTTCCCTACAGTCAATGGCACCTCTAAGGCTTCTTTAGTGGCTTCTTCTATGGCTTCTTTTCGGGCTTTTTTCTCTTCTTCCGTCTCTTTTGGCATTTTAAAGGCTTTCATTACGCCATTAAAGGCGGTGGTATCTTCCTCTACCAATTGGTTCAGTCGCTCCATCAGGCTTTGTACTTTCTCAAAGTTTTGGTCGAGTTGCTCTTGCTGCTCTGTGGTCAGCTTACCATAAGCTTTTCGTCCAATGGTTAAGTTTCCAACCATCGTAGTAAGGGCGGAACCCAAACTGCTGCTTAAGGCTGCTACGCTTCCGCCACCGGGGGCAGGATCCTTGCTGGCTACCGATTCAACAAATCCTTCTACACTTTTCTCTAATAACATAATACATCCTCCTCTTATGATCTTTTTTATTTTTTGCTCCTGTTAATCTTACACAATCTTTTTATAGCATATCATATCACATTTTCTATTTCCATGTATAGTTCTAACAATCAAAACTTCATCTTTCTTTTATAAAAAAGTCCCTGATTGTTTAAATACTTCAAATTCCTTCGCTGACTTTTTAAAAATAATTCAATGAAATTTATCTGTGGTGATTTACCAATTATTCAAATCCTACGATTTTTCCCGTCCAAACTATTTTTTTATTATTATATAGTTAATTTTTTAACTAACCTGTGGTATTATATAAAAAACTTTGTTACCAAACCACAAAGGAATTTTTAGAAATTTTCTGTATAATTACCACTTAAGTGCACCAACTAAAAATTAGGAGGAGTTAGAATGGAAAAAAGTATTCATTATCCCTGGTTCAAACGCGAAGATATTGACGGTTTCTTTGCACTGTTCCAAAACAATTTGGCAAACTTTGTTCTCATTGCCGTATCCATGATCGCTATGGGTTACCCCGCAGAAATTGTTTACGGTCAGGTAATCCCGGGAGCTGCAGTTGCAGTATTAGTCGGAAACATTTATTATGCTTACTCCGCTAAACGTCTGGCAGTCAAGGAACAACGAACGGATGTAACAGCACTTGCTTACGGTATCAGTACCCCGGTTATGTTTATTTACCTTTTCGGAGTTCTTGGACCGGCCCTTGCCTTAACGAACGACCCGTACGTTGCTTGGAGAATCGGTGTTGCTGCCTGTATTTTCGGTGGAGCGGTTGAGGCCACCGGTAGTATATTGGGTAACTGGATTCAAAAAATTCTACCTCGGGCCGCAATGCTCGGAGCCCTCGCCGGAGTTGCATTTTCTTTTATTGGTGCGGAATTATTCTTTAAAACTTTCGAAATGCCCGTTGTGGGAATGCTGGTACTTGCCATCATCATCATCGGATTAATTGCAAAAAAGGCGATGCCTTTTCGCATCCCCGCGTCGCTTTTTGCCATAATAATCGGGACAGTCCTTGCTTATTCCCTTGGACAGTCGGATATGAGTCAAATTTCAAGCGGCTTCTCAACGGTCGGATTTTATCCTTTTATGCCAAGCCTTGCTTTTATTGAAGGATTCTCTTATCTCTTTGGCCCTATGCTGAATTTATTGGCCATTCTTATTCCGATTTCCATCTATAATTTTATCGAGACGATGAATAACGTAGAGGCTATGTCCGCAGCCGGAGACGATTACAGCGTTTCAGAATGTCAATTAGTAGATGGTATCGGAATCATGCTCGGTGGCGTTTTCGGAGGCGTTTTCCCAACAACGGTTTATATCGCTTCCGTAGGATCCAAATGGATGAATGCCGGACGAGGTTATTCAGTATTAAACGGTGCGGTCTTCATGCTCGCTTCCATGTTTGGGATTGTTGCTGCCATGTCGGAAATTATTCCCTTACCGGTTATTGCACCGATTTTGGTATTTGTCGGGGTTTCCATGGTATCTCAAGCCTTCAGCTCGGTTCCAAATAAACACTTCCCCGCTGTGGTTATTGCCATGTTCCCGTATTTGGCGAACTATATTATGACCCGGTTTAACAATGCAGCTCCGGATGCAGTAGAAGGGCTTTCATCAGCCGTCGTCCCTCTTGGCCAGGGAGCCATGTTCATCGGAATCCTTTGGGGCGCTATGACAGTATATATCATTGACAATAACTATAAAAAAGCTACGATTACGGCCCTTGCCGCTGCCGCCCTTTCCGCCTTCGGGTTTATTCATGCCCCAAGCCTTGGCTTTATGCATGATTTTCAGTATCCTGTGGGGTATTTAATTGTTGCAGGCTGTTTTTACGCTTACAGTTTAGCCGATGCAAAAGCCCTTGCCACTACGAAGGAACAACCGGGCAAACCGGCTCCGGAAATTTTTGTGGACTAGTATAAATCAGATTTATTAAAAGCACCAAACACGGTAGCCGTGTTTGGTGCTTTTTTGCGTTAAATTCTGACAAGGTCTGACAAGGGGACAGGGACCTGTCCTAATTCTTCTTCCTTCGGCATTGATTGATCTTTGCCATAGGGTTTACCTCTTATTTCTTTAAATTTTTCTCATGGCCTTTTCACCCTGTCCCGGGAATAATAAACGAGAAGTCCATTGTCTCCATTCTATCCGAATGAGGGCCGGGATTTTTTCATAGGGAAAAGTGGCGGTTATTATACATATGATACTACGGGCCACCTAGTATATTCAGTTAATCTTTCAATGTACCTTATCCACATACTACCCACAGAATAACAGGCATTATCCACACCCAGTCCACAAATTATCCCGGTCTTATCCACATTTTATCCCCAATATGTAGATAATTTCCCGGTACAACAAAAGATGAAACATTTCCCTAAATCATCTTCTTCGCAGAATAACCCCTTAATGGCAAAAAAGTATTTTGACCGTTATTGCAGCCCGAACAAGAACTCTTTAAGTGTTGTTCAGTGCTATCTAGTGCTATCTAGTACTATTTAGTGTTATCTAGCGTTAACTAACGTTAACTAGCGTTGATTAGTCCTTTTTTGCTTTAGAACACTTGTTTCTCTGGTCGATTTCCAGTATTATATGCTTATAAACTCAGCTGCTGAAGTTTAAGCAAAAATGTGCTCTAACAAAGTTTTTCCGTTCGTTTCGAAATATTTTCGAAATTTACCAAATTTTCTATTGTAATTTAAAAATATTTTGGTACAATATACTGCCTACAAAAAACAAAGAAGAAAAATTCAAAGGAGTGATGCAATGTCAAAGGAAAAAAGTTTTATTGAAAGCCGGCTTTACGGTGTGGAGGACAAAGGAACCGTCCAGTTTTATCAGTTATCCAAGGAGCTTATCAATCACCGGGAATACCGGGAGCTTTCCTTCGGAGCGAAAATTCTTTATTCCATTCTTTTTGACCGGTTGCAGCTGTCCATTCGCAACAACCGGCTAGATGATCAGGGCCGGTATTTTATTCAGTTCAAGGTAAAGCCCGCCCAGGGAGACCTTCGCTCCTTTGATGAAAAACCCCAGGCGGAGCGGAGCCTTACGGAAGTGATGAATGCGAATGCGAAAACCGTGGGAAAATATAAAAGCGAACTGAAGGAAGCGGGGCTTTTACTCGAGGTTAAAGAAGGTCTTGGAAGGGTGAACCGGCTGTATTTGGCAAAGCCCTGTTCCGAGGAGGAGACTCCGCCTGTAGATGAGGATGATTCTGTAGTCGAAGAAAAAACGCCTTCTCAGAGTACCCAAAAATTACACCTAAGAGAGGGCATTACGCCACCTCAGAGTACCCGGAAATTACTCCCTGGAGAAGACATTATTCCTCCTCAGAGGGGTACTAAACTACCCCCTAATGATACTGATCTTAGTAAGACTTATTCCAGTGATACTGATTTTAGTGAGATCAATCAATCAAAAGAGGAGCACCCTGAGAATAAAGCGAAGAGCGAAAAGAGTGATCGGATCGATCGAAAAGCCATCACAGCAATAAAGCCTTGGCTTAATAACCCTGCCGTTCTACAGACAAACACCAAAGATAATAATGGCTATAAAACCCCGGAAGAGGTACATAACACCCTGATCAATCAGTACGGCAAAGAACTGCTACAGGAAGGGATTGCCATTATTCAAAATAGACGGGTCAGCAAATACGGCTATGAAAAATACCTGGCCAAAGTCTTAGAAGACCTTGCCGGTAGAAGAAAAAGCCAGGAGCAGTTCAGTTCGCCCTTAAAAAACAGCGCTTCTCCTGGCAATAAAACCCCTTATCACTTAAAGGAAAGCCGTTATCGAGGTATGTCGGAAGAGGCGCTCAATGCAAAGTTCCAACAGAAAAATGCGGCCTTAATGAAAAGAATCAAAGACAATTCCACAAAAAAAGAACAGCCCCTTAGAGACTGCTCATTTTCTCAGCTTCTTTCTTATTCTTAATTTCAGCAGGGATTCCCACCACCGTAGCCCCTTCCGGTACATCCCGAAGAACCACGGCGTTGGATCCTACTTTGGCATTTTTTCCGATGGTTATGGGCCCAAGGACTTTTGCTCCGGCGCCAATGATCACATTATCCCCCACAGTGGGGTGCCGTTTCCCCTGGTCTTTTCCGGTGCCCCCCAGGGTTACGCCGTGGAAGAGCATTACGTTTTTTCCGATTTCAGCGGTTTCTCCGATCACCACACCCATTCCGTGATCAATGAAGAAACCGGAGCCGATTTTTGCTCCAGGATGAATTTCAATTCCCGTAAGGAAGCGGCCGATCTGAGAGACTAAGCGGGCAATCACAAACCGGTTTTTCCGGTAGAGGAAGTGTCCGACCTTATGAAATAAGAGAGCATGGACCCCGGGGTAGGTCAGAATAATTTCCAGATTGTTTTTTACTGCCGGGTCTCTTTTTTTAACTAAATCAAAATAGGAAATGGGAATCACATCCTTTCACTAACGGAACTACTCACTAAATTCAAAGAGCTCCGTACTTAAATAACGCTCACCGGTATCGGGAGCTATGACCACTACCCGTTTTCCGGTACCGAGCTTTTTGGCAACCTTTTTTGCTGCAACAATGGCGGCTCCGCCGGAGATCCCCAGAAGAAGGCCTTCTTTTTTCGCGGTATTGCGGCTTTCTTCGATGGCTTCCTCTTCGGAGACCTGTTCCATCTGATCAATATTATCCCTATCCAGCACCTCGGGAATAAAACCGGCCCCGATCCCCTGGATCTTATGAGGCCCCGGTTCGCCACCGGAGAGCACCGAAGATTTTACCGGTTCCACGCCAATGGTCTTAAGACCCGGTATTTTCTCTTTTAAATATCCTCCGGCACCGGTAATGGTCCCCCCGGTTCCGATGCCTGCTACGAAGGCATCCAGTTTTCCATCGGTATCCTTAAGAATCTCGGGCCCTGTGGTTTTTTCGTGGGCTCCCGGATTATCGGGATTTTGGAACTGTCCGACGAGCACATTATCCGAACTTTCTTCCAGAATTTCCTGTGCCTTTGCGATCGCACCTTTCATGCCTTCTGCACCATCGGTTAATACAAGCTTTGCTCCGTAGGCTTTTAAGATCTTTCTTCGCTCCATACTCATAGTGTTTGGCATAACCAGGGTTAAGGAATATCCTTTATAGGCCGCCACCATACTAAGGCCGATTCCTGTGTTTCCGCTGGTGGGCTCTACTAAGTTCATACCCGGTTTTAATTCCTCTCGCTTTTCCATTTCTTCGATGATGTTTAGGGCAATCCGCTCTTTCACGGAACCGCCTGGGTTCATGGACTCGAGTTTCACTAAAACTTCCGCACTGTCCTTATCAATATCCTTTAGACGTACCATCGGAGTGTTTCCGATTAACTGTCCAATATTGTCATAAATCATTGAAATTCCTCCTTATATCACGTATTTCAGGTAAAACCAATCAATATACTCGGGATTCATTTGTTTTATTGTATAAATTTCAAGCCTCTTTGTCAAGGGGAACATAATGGACCTGTCTGTCGTCAAAATAATATAATCACCAATCGAAAAAAGAAGGAAGGGAAAAACCATGAAAAAGAGTCGAATTTTACTCAGTGTTTTATTAATGATCATGCTGACACTTTTTTTAATCTCCTGCAGTTCAAATGATGAAGCCGCTTATACCGAAGACGGTGAGGGGGTGGATTATGACCGGGCAGAAGGGGCTGCGCCAAGTGAAAATTTTAGCGATGATGCCGGGTCGGAAGAATTAGACCCTACCACTAATACGGTCTCGGGGGATAAAATTATCTACCGTCAGAATCTGACTATGGAGACCGACAACCTTGCGCAAACCATCTCAAAAATAGAGGATGATTTAGACCGTTACGGCGGCAATATTCACCGATACCAGGTGATCTCGGAAAAAGAAGAGGCTCCCCGGGGCGAGTTTACACTTCGGGTCCCCTCGGAATCCTTAAAAGATTTTGTGGATTCCCTTCGGGATTACGGCGTTTTCACCCAGGAAGTCCTGGAAAGTGATGATGTATCCGAAACCTATTACGACTTAGAGGCAAACCTTCGAAACCAGACCATTCAGGAACGACGTTTATTGGAACTACTCGAAGAAGCGGAAGATCTTTCTGATGTTTTAACCCTTGAAAGTGAACTTTCCAGAATCCGAAGAGAAATCGAACGCCTGCAGGGCTACCTCAATCGACTGGATGACCAGGTGCAGTTCAGCACCATTTATTTATCGATCCAGGAGGTCGAAGGTAATGCATTGGAAAGCGGCAATTTCGGGGACCAATTCTCTGAGAACTTCAAGGATTCTTTTCAAAAGCTTCAGGACGTTTTCGAATCGATTCTGTTATGGATTGCCGCTTACTTCCCCTTTATTCTTTTAATTGCCGTTCTTCTCGGCGTCCTCGGAAAATTTTACCCCCGATTGTCTAAGCGGATCAAACAAAAAGACTCGGTAAGAAAAGAGTAACCCTCTTTCCCAACAAAAAAACAAGACCATTATTCGGGTCTTGTTTTTTGTTGTTACATCTTATTTAGTACGGATTTAATCTTCCCTTCCATTGTGGCTTTTTTATCCCTGCGATCATCCACTTTAATGAGGGTTGAAACCCTGGCCGCTCCATTATCAAAGGGAACTTCATGCATTTTTGTGATCACCTCGAAAATGCTTCTTAAATCCCCCTCGATCACTGTACCCATAGGGGTTAACTGATATTCAACCCCCGGGAACTCCTGCAGCACTTTTTCGCATTTTGCCACATACCGGCTGATACTGGGAGTCTCAGTTCCGATGGGTGTGATTGATACTTCCACAATTGCCATTTTCTCATCTCCTTTAAATGTTTTTCCTATTCATATTTTCTATTCCTGTCTTCTCGTCTTATAAAGAAAAATTACTACAGTCGAATTTTATGCTGGATATCCTGTAATCGGAATTCGCCTAGGGCCTGATTGTGCTGGTCGGTCACCGTCAGGGTTTGAAGATCCTCCTTAATCATTTTTCGGATCCCTTCCATAACGGTATCCCCCAGGGAGATCTGATTATTATCGGCATCCTTAATTATTGTGCTCTCCTTATAGGGTTTGTATACTTCTTCAATACTTAATTGCCCTAGATAGGCATTAAAACTTTTCATTCCGAGAAACTCTTTTGTAAAATCGGTCTCCGGGGAAAAAAGCATTTCCTCCTTAGTTCCTGCCTGAATAATCTTTCCCTGGTTCATCAATACAATACGGGTGCCGAGTTTGATGGCCTCTTCAATATCATGGGTAACGAATACAATGGTTTTTTGCAGCTGTTTATGCAACTCCTTCATTTCATCCTGGAGTACCTTTCGCGTAATATCATCCACTGCTCCAAAGGGCTCATCCATTAAAATAATATCGGGGTCCGCAGCAAGGGCTCTAGCCACACCGATTCGCTGCTTCTGACCACCGCTTAACTCTCGGGGGTAGCGACGTAAATACTCGGGATCCAGCCCCACCAGTTCAATCAGATTTTTCGCCCGCTCTTTCTGTTCCTTAGGATCCTTCCCGATCAGGGAAAGCACATAGGTGATATTGTTTTCAATCGTCAGGTGGGGGAAAAGCCCGATTTGCTGGATTACATAGCCGATCTCCCTTCGAAGCTGGATCAGATCCCAGTCTTTTAAAGACTGATTTTTTACCAGGATATCCCCTTCATTAAAGGGAATCAGCCCGTTAATCATCTTCAACAAGGTGGTCTTCCCGCAGCCTGAGGGTCCGATCAACGTAATAAATTCTCCCTGCTCGATGCTAAAATTCAGCTGATCAATAACGAGGGTCTCGCTATCGTAAGATTTTGATACCCCATTGAAGGTTAGTAAGCTCATTAGATTAACCCTTTCTCCTCTAGGAATTCTCTTGCCACGGCTTCTGGATCTTCGTTTTCCTCTTCCACGCGATAATTCATTGCAATCATTTCATCCTCCGTAATGGCATCGCCTAATCGGTTGATAATTTCTTCCAACTCGGGATGTTCCTCCAAGGTATCCATTCGAATGATCGTACCGGCGTAGTAGGAGGGAAAGAAATTCTGATCATCTTCCAGGACCCGAAGGTCATAGGCACTGAGTAACCCGTCGGTGGAAAAAGCATTGATCACATCGACCTCTCCCTGCTCAATCGCCTGATATTTCAGTCCGATATCAAGTTCCACTTCCTGATCGAAATTGAAACCATAGTGCTCCACGAGTGCGTCATAGCCGTCATCCCGCTCATAAAAATCATATTCTGCTCCAAAGCTCAGGTCCTCCGATTCCTCCGCTAAATCCGAGTAGGTTTCGATTCCCCGTTCTTCGGCAACCGCTTCATCAATGGCCAGGGCGTAGGTATTATTAAATCCGTAAAGATCCAACCATTTCAACTCAAATTCCTCTTCATAGGCGGCTTTGGTTTCCTGATACAGTTCATCCGGGTCTTCGATTAAATCCTCTTCCAGCACAAACATCCAGGAGGTGCCTGTATATTCCGGATAGATATCAATTTCTCCTTCGAGTAAAGCCGGGTGAATGTTCGAGGTTCCGCCGCCAATTCCGAAGTTTCTCTCCACCGGGATATCCGAATGCTCTTCAATGAGAATACTGATCATCTCTCCTAAGATGTATTGTTCCGAGTGGGGCTTTGATGCCACCACTACCGGATCTTCGTCCTCAGAGCAACCGATAAGTAAACCGGTGCTAGCAAGTCCTAAAAGTAAAAAAACAAGTATGGCTTTTTTTCCATGACTCTTAATCATCTTCTTCAAATTATTCATAGGATCCCTCCGTTTTTTAGTAAGTTAGCTTGTAAATCCTTTCTGACGCTTAACTCTTCACCGTACCCAAAACTTTTTTCCGAACGATTTTTTCCAGTACGCCCAATACCAGATCCACCACGATGGCAAGCACGGCGACCAGTAAACTGCCTGCTACAGTCATCTCTGGAAAACTTGTGGTTATTCCTCTCCATATGGCGACCCCAAGGCCTCCGGCACCAATAAAGGAAGCAATACCGCCCAGGGCAATGGTCATAACCACCATAATTCGAAATCCCGCGATGATTACCGGCAGGGCTAATGGCAGTTGGATCCGAAGCAGCAGCTGCCTACTGGTGGTTCCCATACCGATGGCGGATTCAATGATCAGATCATCAATCTCGGAAATTGCTACGTAGGTATTTCGAATCATCGGCAGCATTCCATAAACCACTAAGGCAATCAGAGCGCTACGGTTTCCGATGCCGGTGACCGCAACTAAAATTCCAAACAGGGCTATACTCGGGATGGTATAGATAAAATTGACCACGCTCAGTACCGGTTCTGCAAATTTTTGATATTTTGCAATGGTAATTCCGATGGTAATCCCGATAATTGCAATAAAGATAATCGCGATAAAGGATAAGTAGATATGTTCTAGGGTAAGTCTTATAAAAAAATCCGATCGCTCCTGATAAAGGTACAATACGTCTCGTAGAAATTGCATAGGTTTTGTGACCTCTCCTTCATTTACTCTTCATCAAAGAGCTTTTTATACTCTCCATAACCTTCTTTCTCCAGATCTTCCACCGGGATAAAACGAAGGGCTGCACTGTTGATGCAGTAGCGAAGTCCGCCTTCCTCCTTCGGCCCGTCATTAAACACGTGACCCAAATGGCTGTCCGCCTTTTCCGAACGCACTTCGGTCCGGGCCATACCCAGGCTTCGGTCTTCCTTCTCTTTTATTTCCTCCTCATCGATGGGTTTGGTAAAACTCGGCCAGCCGCATCCGGCGTCATATTGGTCTTTGGTAGAAAACAAAGGACGTCCGTCCACCACATCCACATAGATTCCTTCTTTATCATTGTTCCAATACTCGTTTTTAAACGGTGGTTCCGTTCCGTTTTCCTGAGTAACATAATACTGCATTTTATCGAGCTTTTTCTTCAGCTCCTCCTGATCTTTTTCTTGATCCTTTTGACTGTTTGTCATCATTTCTTCACCCCTTTTTGTTTTCCTTAAGCGTTATTTCTTTTATGATCCTGATATAAATTATTTATACCAAAAAAAATGGGGTTTATTCATAAATCCTCATAAAAAAGCCCCCATTGGCTTTTCATGGGGGTTTTGAAGTATGACATTCAAGTTTATTCACTTCCTCATTTCTTCTTCCGTATAATAAACGATGCCCATGGCTCCCGGTCCCACATGCAGTCCAATCACCGGTCCGATATCCAAGATCCGTATCGGCACAGCCAGATTGTCTTGGAGCCTATCCATCAATTCTTTTGCTTCTTCCAAGGCATCAATATGATGAATGACAATTTCTTCTAGGGTATTTTTCTGATGATCCACAAGGAGTTTTCCGATCATTTCATTAACCGCTTTCTTTTTTCGTCGTACTTTTTTAAAAACCGCGGTTTCCCCTTCTTCTACCGTAAGAATCGGAATAATACTTAATAAGCCGCCGATTAAGGCATTGGCCTTTCCGATCCTTCCTCCGGCCTGTAAATATTTCAGGTTCTTCGGGACAAACAGAAAACGACTTCTTTTTTTCATTCTTTTCACCGCTTTTTCAACGTCCTTAAGATCCTTTCCTGTCTTTGCGGCTTTTGCCGCCGCCTCTACAGCGAAACCCAGTTCCATACAATTCGACTCGGAATCCATCAATGTGATTTTTCCGTCGGGGTAATCTTTTAAAACCATCTCCCTCGCCATCCTTGCGGTGGAAAGGGTGCCACTCATCTTTTCCGAGAGGAAGATTCCGCATATTTCATGGCCCTCCTTAATAATCGCGGTAAAAACTTCGATAAACTCTCCGACGGAGGGTTGGGAAGATTTGGGAACCCCTCTTTTTTCCATCATTCTGTAAAAGGTCTTATTTTTCAGTTCAACCTCCGGGTAGGTATCTTCCTCAAATCCCACTTTCAGGGACAAAATACGGATATCCAAATCTTTTACGAGCTCTTCTTCCAGGTAACTTGTACTGTCGGTCACAATCTTAATCATGTATTATGCTCCCTCTCCTTAGGTATTAGCTTTGTACTTCAATAATCTTTTTCACCAGGTAATCCTCCAAGGGAACTCCACCGATTTCGACCTTGTTTTCCTCGTAAAGGTCCACCTGTATTTTGAAAAAATTAATCAG
>JBEPWR010000004.1:0-4730 GCA_041642335.1 Eubacteriales bacterium | reverse complement strand
CAGCAGTTGATTTTCATCAATAAGGTATTCAAATTCATGGCCCGGGACAAAAATGACTTCCACCTCTTCAAATTTCGATTGATTTAACCTTTCGTTGATTTTCGGCAATAAATGATCCGCATTCAGGGTCTTAATGGGGGCAACCATCATTTGTGTGAACTCCAGGTCTTCCGTCATCCACATATTGTTGTTCCAGAAAACCCGCTCTTTTTTTACATCACTCTTGAAGGGCTCCCGATTGGAGATTGCACTTAAAACCTTCCGGAAAGACTCCGCATCAAATTCCCCGTCGTAAATTTTTTTCATATCTTCATTGTTGGCAATATCATTTAAGTAGGCTTCCCCTACCTTTTCTCTTTCACTCGTGGCTTGCCAGTAATAGAGCATGCTTTCTACCGTATCCAGCTTGATTCTAATCCTTTTCAACGCTATCACCATCCCTTTCATATTGTTAGGCACTAATATCATATCAATTCGTTTAGGTTTTGACAATGAGGAAGTCCCCTTTTTTAGAAGGAGTTATTTTTACACCTTTCATTTATTTCAAAATATTTCATTTGCTTCGCGTTCCGAAGTTCGATATAATAAATCCAGTATATAAAATTTATTTTTCCAAGGAGGATTTATACATGAATACGAAAGAAGTTATGGACATTGCCTTAGACTTGGCGGATTTAAAAGAAGTGCCTGCAGACTCCGGTGTAATCATTGACGGAGAGGATATTAAAAAAATCGCGATCGGTGTGGATATGGAGTTAGCGGAAATGATGCTTGCTGAGCGATTAGGTGCCGATCTGGTAATTACGCACCACCCCAGTGGTGGAAGCCCCAGAATCAATCTTCATAAAGTAATGGATAATCAAATTGATACTATGACCAAAGCCGGCGTACCGATCAATAAAGCGCAAAAAGCGCTACAGGAGAAAAAAGGTCAGGTGGAAAGAGGCCTTCACGTCTCGAACTATGACCGTGCCGTATCCGGAGCAAAGTTACTAAAAATGCCCTTTATGGCGGTTCACACCCCTGCGGATATCTTAGCGGAACGTACGGTACAGAACCTATTGGATGAGAAGCTTAAGGACCAGCCGAAAGCCACCCTGAAAGATGTGGTCGAAGCGCTTGAGACGAAAGTGGAGTACCAGAAGACGACTGCGAAGCCGGTAATTCGTGTAGGAAGCGAAAAAGATTTTGCCGGGAAAGTGGTGGTAACCATGGCCGGTGGTACCGGTGGCGGTAAGAATGTGATTAAATCCTATTTTGAAGCGGGAGTCGGTACCCTAGTATGCATGCATATGCCGGAAGATGTCATTAAAGCGGTAAAAGAGCAGAACATCGGTAACATTGTAGTTGCCGGACATATGGCCAGTGACTCTGTGGGAATCAACCAGTTTGCTGAAGCCCTGGCGGCGAAGGGGATTGAAGTGATTCGAATGAGTGGTTTGATCGATCCGAAGTAAATCGGATGAACACATAAGACGGATTAAGAAAACGAAATATAAAACAGTCCTTAAATGAGAATTTGGGGGCTGTTTTTTTATGAATTTCATTCTTTCTTTTTTTATGTACTGTGCTATGATATAAGGGAAACGATGTATTAAGGAGGCTAAGCATGAAGACTCGTACAACCGGTTATATGGCAGTAATGATTTCGGGAATGATTTTCGGTTCGATGCCCCTCTTGGCCAAAATCATTTTTTCTCAGGGAGGCAACTCCGTCAATCTGGTTTTCTGGCGCTTCTTTTTTGCTTTGCCAGTGCTTTTTTATTTAATCCGCAGAAATCCCCATATGGATTTTCGAATTAGCAGGTTTCAGGCGAAAAATCTTTTGTATGTAGGAATCTTTGGCTATGCCGCCACAGCCATGACCCTATATATTTCCTATAACTATATTTCCACCGGGGTTGCGACCACCCTGCATTTTATCTATCCCATTTTAGTGATTATTGGCTCCGCTGTTTTTTATAAGGACCGCATAACCTTTGTTAAGATTTTTAGCGGAATCCTCAGCACGCTGGGAATTTATCTTTTATACAGCGGCGAGCTCAGCGGGAGCCTATTCGGCATTTTCATGGCTTTACTGTCCGGTATTACCTATGCCTTTTACGTACTGTATATCGATAAAAGCGGCTTAAAAAACCTCCCCTCCTTAAAATTGACTTTTTACTTGAGCGTTATTGCGTCCCTGTCCATGTTCTTTTTCTCTGTACTCACCGGTCAATTTACGCTTCAAATCACACTGTTGGGCTGGGGAGTCACCTTATTTTTATCCATTTTCGTGACCCTGGGTGCTGTGAACTTACTGAATATCGGAATTCAGCGGATTGGGTCCCAAAGTTCCGGAATACTAAGCACCTTGGAGCCGATTACCTCCATTGTTCTTGGAGGGATCTTTTTCAATGAGGTCCTAAACCCAGTGCTTCTTCTCGGGTGTGCATTCATCCTTACCGCTGTAATTCTGATTGTTCGATTTGATAGAATCATCCTTCCGGTAAAAGAGGCCAAAAAAATTTAGCAGAGGAATATTGAATCCTTCGATTGTTAACCCTTTTCTAAAAAAGCGGTTGACAATCTTTTTTTTGTTCCGTATAATATATTGAAGTACTACATATTCCATTTTATATCGACGGTAACTGCCGTCTTGAAAGGATGAATCCAATGAAAAACCTACGGGAATTAATTCTTGTCTCCTTATTTGCCGCTATTACCTGTATTTTATCAATTTTTTTAATCCCCCTGCCCTTTACTCCGGTTCCCATTACCCTGCAGATCTTCGGGGTGGTTTTATCCGGGGCCATTTTGGGAGCCCGTCTTGGTTTTTATAGCCAGGCTCTGTATACCCTACTGGGAATTATCGGTCTTCCGGTCTTTGCCGGAGGCGGCTCGGGTCTTGGGACTTTACTTGGCCCCACCGGAGGATACATTTTCGGATTTATGGCCGCCGCTTATGTGATCGGTCTGCTTACGCAGTACGGCTACCGGAAATTCAACCCCGGTAAAATTTCGAAAGTTCTTATTCAACTTGGTGCCATGGCTGTGGGCATCCTGATCGTTTATACTTTTGGTGCTCTTCAGCTGAAGGTGGTCACCGGAATGACCCTGTCACAGTCTATCGTCACGGGCGCTTTGCCTTTTCTTGTACCTGATCTGATTAAGGTATCCGCAGCCGCTTTTGTTGCTGTTGCGCTGAAGGAAAGTCTTATTAAAGCCCGTTTAGTCTCACGAACCGGTGAAGTGTAAATTTCCAACACTAAAAAAACTTCTTCAGATAACTGAAGAAGTTTTTTATTTGTTCTTTACGTCCTATGCATTTTTCTTAAGGGTTTTATGAGGGTTTTATGCTTAAATGTTTTTATTCAACTTTTCCACAATCTCATCGGCATTCATTCCGTGCACCTGTGCCGCTTCCTCAATGCTCTCCATCTGTGCTGAAGGACAACCGACGCAGCCCATACCAAAACTTCCTAAAATTGAAATTGAATCCGGATACATTCGAACCACATCACCAATATTCATGTCTTTTGTAATTTTCATAAGATCCTTCCTTTCCTGTTTTTATCTTGTATATAATTTTGCTAACTTCTTTGTCTGAATTCATTATAACCCGATGGATTCGAAGTTTCTGTGATGGAAGTCACAAAAGAAATCCCTCATCTTCCAATCCTCAAAACTACACGGTAAGAAAGTAGCCCGAGGATTACCGCGAAAAAGTGATAGTAGGTTCCCATCGTCAGGTCTCCCCCGACAATCAGCAGGGTATAGGTTCCCAGAAAAAATCTTTGTGCCCGGCGTATATTAATATTATCAATGATTTTTCCTTGGTCATCGGGAATTTTTTGATCCTTCTTTAGAAATTGTTCATATATAAGACCCGCCACCAAGCCCAGAATCAGGATCGTCAGCAGTCCGCTGCTTTCGATGAACAAGGTATCCTGAAAGAACATTCCATAATAAATATACCCCCCGGCGCTGATCAATATCCCAAGTATCAGGAAAATCAAAAACACCCTATTTTTCTTATTTTTTCGAAGGCCCATAATCATCGGTATGATAAAGATGATGCCATAAATTCCGTTACTCTGCGTCACGATCAGATACAGGGATAACCCCAGAATCCCTGCCAAATCGAAAGCTGTCGGCTCCTTCCCCGTAGTTTTGCTAATGACTCGGAGTAGCAAAAGCACAAAAAATAGGACCCCCAGTTCCACGGACTCAAATCCGAAACCCATCAGCAAATAAAAAATTCCCGCGACAAAAGCTGAGTATTCATGAAGGGGATCCAGTTCCCGGGCAATCGCCCAGGATAAGAAAAAGCCCACCGCAAATACCAGGGAAGTTCCCCAGTCGCCGGTCCATAGCAAACTGCCGACAAGAACCCCTGCCGTTATCAGTAGAATCCAGAGATTCGTTTTATATCTCGGATCAATCTTTCTTCCGATCGTAAAATACGTCATAACATCCCGCCTTTTTTCTTTATTAAATACCCGATAACCGCGACTCTTATCATTTTTAATGATTTGTGGTATGATACTAAAGGCTAAAGGGACAATTATATAAAAGGACGTGAACAAATTTGCAACTATTAAAACAAATGATCCATCCCAGCCTTTCCTCAACGGAAGGCAAAACCTATGAAAGAACCACCGCCCGGGGAATTATCCTTAAAGGCGAAAAAATCCTGTTAATGTATACCAAACATTATAATGATTATAGTTTTCCCGGAGGCGGCGTTG
>JBEPWR010000003.1:0-25708 GCA_041642335.1 Eubacteriales bacterium | reverse complement strand
TTTCGCATCTACCCCATATACATAGGTATCATGAAGTAATCCTTGGGTTTGTAGCATATAGACATATCCGATTTTAGGTAAATCCGGATATTTTTCAACGGAATCCAATAGCGGTTCCGTCTCATACTCCTGAATTTCATCCGCTTGTAGTTCTCTTGCTACTTCTCCTAAATACTGAGCCGCTTTAAAACCAATCATTCTTACTGCCGCTTCATGATCGTACTGCTTAACTCCTTCAACCGGATTTGCAACAACTACGACGTTATGGGTCTTAGAAAATGGTGTATACTCGGCTCCGGGACCGGACATGTCCACGATCCCTTCCTGGAATCCGACAATTTTCCCAGCAGTAACAACTGCAACATTTTTAAGCGCATGGGTAGTACCGCTTCCAACGGTATCCACTTTACTAAGCATACCCGGGAAAATCCCTCCGGGTCCTTCAACTTTTACACGAGGTTCGATCACATCTTTGACCGGTGTAATACGCACTTCATCTCCTGGATGGGTAATGTCAATGTCAATGGATTCAATATGCTCGTCTCCACCAATCGCCTCCAACATTTCATCCTTATTAATAAAAAGCGTTTTCCCGTCAACTTTCGTTTCTTCACCAAACTGTACATCATTAATGAAAATTTTGCCTAACTTCAGCTTCAAAACCTTCACCTCCCTTTTTTATTCCAGGCCTGCAAGGTAAGTCCTTACAGGCCTAATAGACCTTTACACAAATTCCTTAATCATTGCTTCAACATTTTCTTTTGAAGCTTCTTCTTTGGTAACTTCTTGTTTTTTTTCACCGTCTTTATAGATGGCGATGGTTGGAAGTCCTAAAACCTTTTGTTTAATTGCAAGTCTTCTGGCTTTTGTTGTATCAAGCTTTACAAATTTAATTTGATCTCCATAAACTTCTTCTAAGGCTTCGATATCCGGCATTAAGGCTTTACATGGTTCACAACCCTCACTCCAGAAATCTACTAAAACTGCTTTTTCTTCTTGTAATACTTCTTCTTCGAAGTTATTTTTATCTACAGCTAGCATTTGATTCACCTCCTTAAAAGTACAAATTCTAGGATTATCTGTTTTATTATATAATTCACTTATAAGTGAAATATAACCGCTAATTTAATCTTCAAACTCGTGTTCAATGTATTTTTCTGCTTGAATTGCAGCAATTGCTCCATCTCCTACAGCTGTTACCACCTGTCTTAGAGATTTCTCACGTACATCTCCTGCGGCAAACACTCCCGGTAAGTCGGTATGCATATTATCATTCGTAATAATATAGCCTGCTTTAGAAAGATTCACCAGGTCTTTAAATAGCTGTGTTTGAGGGATATAACCGACAAATACAAAGATTCCAAAGGTACCATCTTCTTCATCGGCATGATGCTCAGTGATCTCTCCTGTATTTCGGTTTTCCAGGACAAGAGATTCCACCATCCCATCTCCTTTAATTTCTTTTACCTGAGTATTCCAGATAAAGTGGAGTTTATCATTTTTAAAAGCCTTTTCCTGAATGGATTTTGCAGCCTTTAGTTCATCTCTTCGGTGGACTATCGTCACTTTTCTAGCAAATTTTGATAAATGTAGGGCTTCTTCCACTGCGGAGTCTCCTCCTCCAATGACGAATACTTCAAAATCGCTGAAAAAGTCAGCATCACAGGTTGCACAGTAGGAAACTCCCTTTCCGGTTAATTCAACTTCTCCGGGAGCTCCTAGCTTTCTTGGTGAGGCTCCGGTTGCAAGGATCACTGTTTTGGCCTTGTAGATTCCTTTGTCTCCGGTAAGAACCTTGATTTTATCCTCCAAATTTACTTCTTTGATGGTATCTTTTTCAATCTCTGCACCGAATTCCTTACACTGCTCTACCATTCTTGCCACTAAATCCGGGCCTGTGGGATTTTCAATAGAACCCGGGTAGTTTGCAACCTCATCGGTTGTTGCAATCTGACCACCAGGTTTTTCTTTTTCTAATACGAGTGTAGACATTCTATCTCGGGCTGCATATAGTCCTGCAGTCAATCCCGCCGGTCCTGCTCCGATAATAATAACATCATAAACTTTTTCCATAATTTCACCCCTTGATTTTAATTGTAGTGCGTTTTCTTCATTCAAGCTTGTAACTGTAAATCTACCTTGAAGCGGATTCCATTGCTCCTTTGATCAAGTGATAATCGATTTCCTGAAAGTCCTCTAAAAGATCATTCCTGAGACCTAAAGTGCGATCCCGAATCGAAAAAAACTTCTTTGTAGTTTCAATTGCGTCCTCAATCATTGTTACTGATGAATGCTCCAGAGTTTTTTGGTTTTTCGATATTAGCAAACTCTTGTACGGTGTTTCGTTTGGTTTGATACTTCCGGAAAGCGGATGGGTTAAAAGTTCATGGCCTTTATGGATATGATCTCTTGCATAGTATAAAACTTCCAAATAAGTCTTCTCGAGAAATATCAGATCCTTTAATGATTCATACTTTTTCTTAACTAATGGATTATTGGTAATTAAAATGAAATCCATGGCATCCCTCCATTATCTTCCATGAGAAAATTTTCTTTCAATTTAAGCAAATAAAAACAGAGTAGATATGACAACTCCCGGTTGTATAATCCACTCTGTATGATTTACCTGAGAGTTTATTCCCTAAAATACTAGGGCTTTGCTCCTTCGGTGCACTTTTTGTGCTTTCCAGAGAACTGTCCAAGAACGGTCCTTTTGCCTGAGAGATTCACTAAAAAATGGGCTCTTTTAGCTTGTTCCTTCGGCGCCCGGGTTAATCCCCAGGTCTCTCCCGCACTCTTCATCCAGTGTTCTGCTATGAAATTGTCACTTTAAAGACATTATAATACAGAAATTTTAAAAGAGCAATATGTTTTCATGAAAAATTAATATTTTTTTAACGAAGTTCTCTTTCTCTATCAAGAAATATTACTAATCATCAATTAAATTTCCTAAAATGTTAAAATGACGAGTAGGATCTCAACATTCCAGGATAATCCCATTGTCTTAAAACTTCGTATATTACAACTGCACAGGCATTGGACAAGTTTAGAGACCTAGCTTTTTCAATTTGCATCATCGGAATGGTAATATTGGTTTCTTTATGATTTTTCAAAATATCCTCAGGAATCCCTTTGCTCTCTTTCCCAAACATTATAAAAACGTCTTCGTAGTTTGTATAATCCACCTCACTGTATACCCGATGAGTTTTTGTTGTAGCATAAAAAACAGTTTTTCTTTCATGGCTACGTTTAAATTCTTCATAATCGGTATAATAACGGAATTTTAGTAGCTCCCAGTAGTCAAGACCCGCACGCTTTACAGCTTTTTCACTTAAAGAAAATTTAATGGGTCCAATGATATGCAGCATTGTATCTGTTACTACACAGGTTCTTGCAATATTTCCGGTGTTCTGTGGTATTTCTGGTTCCAATAGTACGATATTTAATGACATATTCCCGCTCCTTTTTGCTTTATTTATTCTTAAACATTGAAAACTAAGGAAAATACTAAAATTTCTTTAAAAATAATTAGGAAAACTTCTATATGCTCAGTTTAAATGGGTATGAAGCTAAAGTAAATACCAAACTTATGAATTTCTAAAATTTATAGAAAAAACAAAGGCGGTGTATGAAAATGGAATCTACAGATCAGATAAAGAATCTCAAAATTACCCATATCTATCACAGTGGTGTGATGATTGAAACAAATAGCGAACTGATTATCATTGATTATTTTCATGAAGATGGTGCTTTTGACGAGAAAATTTTTCTCGATTATCTTAGTCAGAGTGCTAAAGACTTCTTTTATTTTGTCACCCATGGTCATGAGGATCATTTCACCGAAAAAATCCTTACCCCCTCATTTCAGAGCCCCCATGGAAACACCCAATATATTGTTAGTAATGATCTAGCACACTTAAAAGATGCTCATAAAAATATTATCTCATGTTCCCCTTATGAGGAGTTTCAGGTCGCAGGCTTACATGTTTCCTCCTTCGGGTCCACTGACCAAGGAGTCTCTTATCTAATTGAAATTCAAAACTCCGAGGCCCTCGTTTTCCACAGTGGAGATTTAAACTGGTGGCATTGGGACCATTTTTCTGAAGAAGAAAAACTTCAGGAAAAGCAGGACTTTTTCAATGAACTCCAAAAGATCCAGGCCAAATTACTCATAAAAAATCAACCACTGAACGTCGCATTTGTTCCTGTCGACCCAAGACTAAAGGAGTCCTATTATTTAGCCGGAGACGCTTTTTTAGCATCGCTTCAACCGGTAAAGTTGTTTCCTCTGCATTTTCGACAGGACTATTCCATAACGGAAAAATTTAAAGCTCAATCTTCTAGTAAAAACCGTGTTGAATCAATAAAGCATGCTTTGCAGACTTTCAATATCCGGGTTTAACTCTTTTGTTAAACAAGACTCTGGCTACACCAGTTTTATAGTAAAAATGATATTCTTTTAAGATAATTTATTATTTGAGATTGACAAAGCTTTAACATTGTTTTATACTGATTATATTGAATACTTTTTATGTACGATTAAATTTAAAAGGTGGTGTAAACATGAATAGGCTTATTGAAACACTGAAAGAAAACGACTGCAAAGTAACGCTACAACGGATTGCAATTTACGAAACCTTGAAAGACACGAAGTCCCATCCTAATGCAGAAACAATCTATAAACAACTGGCTCCTAAATATCCTACCATCAGCTTAGCAACAGTTTACAAATCCCTGGAACTTTTTGTATCCCTGGGTCTTATCCAGGCCATCAATGTGGAAGAGAACAGTTTTCGATACGATGGCAACTCTGAATGTCACCCTCATCTGATCTGTCTCAGTTGCAAAAAAGTCGAAGACTTGGAGGCCGATTCTTTTTCAAATCTCAGCAAAGAAGTTGAAAGCCTTTCCGGTTACCAGATTAAAAAGCAGCAGCTTAATTTTTACGGTACTTGTCCCAGCTGTATCTAGATGTGCACCGCCAACTTTCTATGCCCCTAATTAAGAAATGGATTTCCCTAGGTTTTTTCAGGAAATTCCTTTCTTTTTTTGTTATAATTCCCCTTGGCAATATGCCATTGTTCCCGGGCTTTAATTTTGATATGCCGGTAATTTTTTATGTCTGAATGTTCCACTACTTTGCCAAACCAACTAATGGCTTCTTGATAATTTCCCAACTGACGATTCAACTCTCCGATTAAATAGGTCATTGGTACTTCTTCTATAGTATCGATAGGCATTGCTTCCGTTTCATAGGCTTTTGTAAAAGCCTTTAACGCATTTCTAAGAAATACCGGTTCTTTAGCCGATTCCATATCACGATAAATCCATGCCAGTTTCAAGCATAATCCTCCAAGATATCCCTGGCTCTTATTTAATATGGTTGCCACTGCCAAAGCCAATTTGTATGTAGTCTCCGCTTCTTCCTTCGAACGATATCCCCCATAACTTCTTTTTGTCCATTTAGCAGAAATCTTGTCCTGAATCAGAGCTATTTCTGGAGTTGAGATCCTATAAAACTCTGATTCTGTCGCACTGTATCCGCATTCCGGACAAACCCAAACATGATAATGGATTGGACTAACCTCTTCATATTCAACGTAAAAATCTTCGTGGCGCTTTAATACCTTCAACCTTCGATTCCTTGTCTTTTTTGTTATAAATTTTTTTTGGCAGACAGGGCAGTCTACTTCTTTATCGTATAATCTGATATCCATTCTAATGTCCTCCAAACCTTTTATGTCCAATAAATTTCTATATAATCTCCCATTTTTAATTCGTCCATAAATCCTGCTCTTTTACCGTTGATCTTCAGTGTCAGCTTTCCTTTTGCTTCTTTTCGATCAAAATCAATATGGTCAAAAATATCTGTGAAAATAACTATCCCTCTTTTTTTAGGAAGTTCAATCCATTCTTCGTTAACTTTAACTTTAACTTTTTCGTATATAGTTTTTGTTTTCTCTACTTTTCCTTTGTTCTTTTCAACGATTTCCCGGGGATTGATGTCACTGTTTTTCGACGTTTTTATCGTGTGAATATTTCTCTTCTTTTTCCTCAAAAGTATTTCATCCCGATGCGTAACTTGGGTATCAAGAGAACTTTTTTGCCCATTGACGTAATATGTGTAGTCTACCTGCCACTTCTTCGGTAACAGCGATTTTAAAGAAAAAGATTTCTCATATGTTGAGTGGTTGTTTATAAAAGTAATATGATCTTTATGCTTTACAGGAGTATCAATTCCAGCCACTTTACCATTGAGATAAATCTCTACGGGATGATTCAAAGGAGATGCAATCTTTTTTGCCTGCTCATCCACCATTACCGAAACTTCATGAACGAACTGAGGTATAAGTGTTCTCGGGTCCACTTTTGCAAGTGCTAGAGCATCCCCTACTTTCAAATTGTTGCGCCGAAAAAGAGTAAGTCGAGACTTGTTAATGGATATCTCAATAAAATCTTCCCGATGATCCTTTATTGATTTTCGAAAAATTCCAAGGGGTGTAATCGCTTCCGGTCCCCTAAGATTGGTGTTGTTAAAATTGAAATTCAGTATATCTTCAGTTGACTTCAGTACCACTCTGTTCTCGGGTATTTTAAGATAAGTCGAAAGCACTTTACCCATCCCAGGTATTTGACTTCCTCCTCCGACGAGGAATACTGCACTGGTGGATTTTCCATTGATATCAATGATTCCCTTCGCAATTTTCTCAGCCACCGAGTGAATACTTCCTTGAATCATTTCGAGAACTTCTTGAGAGGTAATAGTTAAGGACTCTCCCAATATATTCGCAAAGCGATGCTCCTCGCTCTCCGACAAGCGACATTTCAACTCCTCAGCCTGATCGAAACTGACTAACAGGGCTTTTGCAATTTCTTCAGTAATCTCATCCCCTGCCACATCAGTCATACCATAGCCCACGATTGCGCCTTCTTTAGTAATAGCTATATCCGAAGTCCCCGCACCAATATCTATTAAAGCAATATTTAAGAGTCGAATATTCTCCGGAACAATGATGCCTAATGCCGCAATGGGTTCAAGGGTCATACAGTCCACTACCAGCCCTGCTTTCTCCATAACTGTATGTAAACTATCCACAACAATCTCCGGTAAAAAAGTAGCGATGACCTGACCTTCTACTGTATTTCCTTTTTGCCCAATGGGGTTACTGATTTCCATATTATCCAGCTTATACTTTGTAAAAGAATGTCCAACACAAAAGTACCTTGCTTTATCGTCATTCGAAGAGTTGATTTCCTCATAGGCTCTTTTTAAGGCTTCAAATTCCAATATTTTCATTTGATCTCGTTTGATTTCCTTATTCTGATTTAAAGGGATGCTTTGTGTGACTGTTATGGTCCTGAGAGCTCTTCCTGCTGCTGCAATGGAAACTTGTTTCAACACAAAACCGATCTCTTCTTCCAGGTGTTCTTTTACTTCTTTTACGATTTCCAAAACACTGGGAATATCGTGAATCTGTCCGTCTACCATGGCTCTTTTTTTATGATATCTCGTGACCGAATGGATAATCGTATAGGTTTGCTCTTCCATTATCCCGATAAGGCCAACAACACTGTTGGTTCCTATATCCAATGCAAAAACTGTATTGTAAGGATTGAGCTCTTTTTCCATTATTTGCTCCTTTCAACTTATTCTTTGCCCGTATGTTTTTTGTAATATATGCAATACTGACGGATATCACAAATATCACAGAGAGGATTTCGGGCTTTACAAACCCTTCTACCATGAAGAATAAACCAGTGATGAGCTTCAGACCACAGAGATTTGGGGATTTTTTTCATTAATTCTTGTTCCGTATCTTCCACATTCTTTGCTTTAACAATTCCAATCCGATTTGTCACACGAAAAACATGGGTGTCTACCGCAATAGCATCTTGTCCAAAAGCGTTGCTGATTACCACATTTGCAGTTTTCCTTCCTACTCCCGGCAGCTGCTCAAGCTCTTCCCGAGTTTTAGGAACTTTCCCTTGATATTTATCCAATAATATTTCACAGGTTTTTAAAATGTTCTTACTCTTATTCCGGTAAAATCCACTGCTTTTAATAATTCTTCCTAATTCTTCAGCTGAGAGTTCTACAATGTCTTCCGGGCGCGGATATTTCTCGAATAATTTTTCCGTAATAATGTTTACCTGACGATCTGTAGACTGAGCAGCCATAATGGTTGCAATTAATAATTCAAATGGATTATTGTAATTCAATTCGCTTTTGGCATCTGGATAATTCTTTGAAAGGATTTCTAGCACTTTTGCTATTTCATCCTTATTTAATTTGTATTTTCTCATCTCATCCACCCTTTAAAAAATTTCATAATGCAGTATTTTTAAATCAAACCGCCCATCCTGGTCGATGTAATTAATGATCTTTTGCAAAACTCCATCAACATGTTTTCGATCATTGCTGACGCAAGCGATGCCGATTTCTGCCTTTTGCCATTTATCCTGCTCACCTACTTCTGCAATAGAAACGTTATATCGATGTTTGATCTTATCAATAATACTTTTAATCAGATGACGTTTTTCTTTTAGGGAGTGATTTTCGAACATTACTAGTTCAATACTGCAAATTCCTACCACCATCTTACCACCTCGTTGTTTGTCTTTTAACTTATAAGTTTTTCATATACTCCCTATTATAATGAATTTTCAAGGAAATGAAAACCTTTGTCCATCATTTCTTTAAGAAACAAAAAAAGGGCGGCATTAATGCCGCCCTTTTTTTATATTCACCGCACTTCTTTTTCGTCAGTTAAATGATTCCGATTTCTTTTCCTACCGATACAAAGGTATCCACTGCTTGGTCCAACTGTTCTTTCGTATGACCGGCAGTTACCATGCACCGAAGTCTACCGGTTCCCTTCGGTACTGTAGGAAATACAATCCCTGATACAAAGACCCCTTTTTCCAGCAATTTTTTACTGAACTTCATTGTGGCATCTTCTTCTCCGACCATAACCGGGGTAATCGGTGTTTCGCTTTTTCCGATATCAAATCCAGCTTCTTTCATTCGTGTTTTGAAGTATTTTCCATTTTCCCAAAGTTTATCGGTAAACTCCGTGGTACTCATTAAGAGTTTTACCGCTTCTGATATGGCACAAACCGCTGCCGGAGGCAAGGAAGTACTGAATAAAATAGGACGTCCCCGATGACTTAGCCATTCTTTCATGGTTTTGCTTCCTGCAACATAGCCGCCTACCACACCGATGGCTTTCGAAAGGGTCCCAATGGTAAAATCCACCCGACCATGAAGTCCGAAATGGTCTACCGTTCCTCGTCCGCTTTCTCCTAAAACTCCCGATCCATGGGCGTCATCTACATAGGTCATCGCTTTGTAGTTCTCAGCTAATTCCACAATCTGCGGTAATGGAGCAATGTCTCCGTCCATACTGAATACTCCATCTGTAATAATTAATACATTTGTGTACTGATCTCTTTTCTCCTTTAAAATACGTTCTAGATCTTCCATATCCGCATGCTTGTATACAGTTTTATCCGCACGACTTAGTCTCGCACCATCAATGATGCTGGCATGGTTTAGTTCATCGGAAATGATCAAATCCCCTTTTCCTGTAATGGCCTGGATTGTTCCAGCATTACAATTGAATCCGGACTGGTAAACCATTACCGCTTCTTCCCGTTTAAATTCCGCCAGAATTTTTTCCAATTCTTCATGAATATCCATGTTTCCCACAATGGTACGAACAGCTCCTGAGCCTACTCCATATTCTTCTACACCTTTAATGGCAGCTTCTTTTAATCTTGGATGATTGGCAAATCCTAAGTAGTTGTTTGAAGACAGGTTAATAGCTTTCTTTCCGTTTAGAACAATTTCAGATTCATTAGGTCCTTCAAGAACCGGAAGTTCCCGATACACCCCATCTTTTTTTAATTCTTCAATTTGATCTTTGATAAATTGTAGTTCATGTACATTCGACATAAATAATCCTCCTTTATTAAATTATTTAAGCTGATTCTTTATTTCCCATACTTCTCTAAAACTGAAGGATCAGGATATAATACGACTTTACCACAATTTCCGGACTCCATCAATTCAAAACCCTTTTCAAAATCTTCCATTGGAAGCCGATGGGTAATGATTGGTTCTAAGTCCAGGTTCCCGGACTCAATGAGTCCTTTTACCTGATACCAGGTTTTATACATTTTACGTCCTGCTATTCCTTGGATGGTAATCCCTTTGAAAACAATATCATTGGCAATATCTAAAGCCACTTTATCGTTGGGAATACCTAACATAGACATCCGTCCGCCAAGCTTCAGGTACTTTAATGCCTGGTCTATGGCTCGTGCATTCCCAGACATCTCTGCTACAATATCCACACCCAGACCATCAGTTTCATCTAAAATTCGTTGAATCGGATCCTCTTCTACTGGATTGATTAGAACGTCAGCACCTAATTCTTTCGCTAAATTAAGACGATATTCATTCACTTCCACGGCTATAACTTTCGCTGCCCCAACGGCTTTAGCAACAGCTACAGCCATGATCCCTATTGGGCCGCAACCAACAACCGCGATGGATTTCCCTACAATTTCTCCTTCCATTACCGTATGCACCGCGTTTCCTAGAGGTTCTTGTACTGCTAGGTATGCAGGGTCTATTCCTTTAGGATTCACCCAAGCATTTGCCTCTGGAATTGTCACATACTCTGCATAGGTACCGTCTACATCCACTCCTAAAATCTTAGTATCCTTACAGATGTGTCCTTTCCCGGTTTTACAGAATTCACAGACGTCACAAACAATATGGGTTTCCGCTGAAACGATATCACCCACTTTTACAGATTTAACCTCTTCACCGGTTTCTACCACCTCACCGGCAAACTCATGACCCATAACATAGGGAGGTTTAATTCGACTTTGTGACCATTCATCCCAATTGTAGATATGGGCATCGGTACCGCAAATAGAAGTGGCGTGAATTTTTACCAGCACCTCATTGCTTTTCGGTTTTGGAATATCTTTCGTGGTAAGTACGGCTCCCTTTTCCGCTTTTTCTTTCATAATGACCTTCATTGATTCACTCATAAACTTCCTCCTTATTTTGAATTTGGTTCTGCTTATACTATATGAACTTACCTATATCATACAACAAAAAAAGAATTTCTCCTCCTTCTTGAAAAATGTTGTAAAATTAAAATTATTCCTCCTATTTCCCTTCAATTTTCATCATCGCCCACTGGGCTGCATCTTTTAGGTCCTCTCTAGTATCTGTAAGGAAAGGACGAATGTAGGGGATCGCTTTTGGCTCCTTTGAATTTCCCATCACAATTAGCGCGTTTCTTTTCAATATTCGATTCCCTCTCCAAGCACTGGCATTATGGCCATATATCTCCTTGAATTCTTTATTGGATAAGGCCAGTAATTCCGTTAAATCAGGAAAAGCCGGGGGGCTAGTCGGAATAAAAGAGGATTCCATAGAGCAAGCAATCCCTTCATTATAGGGACATACTTCCTGACACACATCACATCCATAAAGCTGACTACCAATTCGTTCCTTATCCCGGTCGGGCATAATTCCCTTTTTTTGAAGAACCCCACTCACACATCGGGATGCATTCAGACGATAGGGTTTCTCAATAGCTTGTCCCGGGCAGGCTTTCATACACCGTTGGCAATTTTCACATAGGTCTGCTGAGCCCGAGTCAGAAAGTTTTTTCGGGCCAAAAACTTCTTGATTTAATAGCATATACCCGTAGAACACGTAGGAACCGTACTTCTGATGATACAAAAGATTATTATAACCATAGAATCCTAAGTCCGCTTTTGATGCTAAATAACGATCGACTAATGGCCCCGTATCTACATAGGATTGATATGAGATCTTAGGATTATTCTTTGTTAAGAAATTACCTAAGCTCTCCATTTTCCCATGGAATACCCGGTGATAGTCTTCTCCCCATGCGGTTCTTGCCAATCTACCTTTTAGAGGGGCTTGTTCCCAAACTTCCATTACGTCCTCAGGCATCTCCTTATAATAAGGCAGGCCTAATACGATAATAGCTTTACAATCTTCCATCGTTAAGAAAGGATTGCATTTTTCCTCAATGTCAGCGTTATTGAATAAAAATTCATATCCTTCATCTCTGTAACTTTCAAGCCGGTCTTTTAAGTCTTCAAAATAATAGGCTTTTATGACACCTACTATTGGAAACCCAAGAAGATTTGCCTCTTTTTTAATCTGTTCCATGGTAATTTGCATTTAGTCTCCAACCTACCTTTAATGCGTCATAATATGTTACTATCCTTAATGTATCAAAACTTTCTTTTAAAATCAATTCCCGGTTTCAAAGTCAGACCAACATCCATCGTAATCATTCAGAGATGTCCTTTGATGTTGACGAATGTTTTATGCAAAAATAATTCGCTTATATTGTTAATAAAATAACATTATAAGGCAAAAAAATATTATTCTTATCATATTAAAACAAGGCTAAAACCGCTTCGAAAGCGGTTTTAACGGAATTTCCCACGGATACTTATTCAGCTTGTTCTTCCAGTATAACTTTTTTTCGTTGTTCTTTGCTCAAACCCAGGATTGCAAAATTATAAGGGATCACATTTTCACGATTGTTTTTTCTCTTATCATCCAAGTAATCCACCATAACATTTTCAATCTTTTTCATCAGCTCTTTCGCTTCCTCCTTGGTCAGGTAATAATCACTGTATTGATTAATAAATCTGGAAGCATCGGCAATTTCGATATTTTTATAAAAATCACTATTGATTTTTTCAAAAATAGAAATATAAGCTTGACTGATCGATTGGGCTAAATCGTCTCCTCCATTTTTAATAAAATTCTTATCAATCATCAATACTTTCGCTGCCGGCAAATAATATTTTTCAATAATTCCCGATTTCACACGTTCATCTACCAAATTTAAAATTCCAACTTTCAGCAAACTTTTGATATGATAATTGATTTTTGCGTGGGGTTCTTCCAATTTTTCTGCAATTTGCTTTGCGGTCTGAGGTTCATCACCTTCAAAACACTCTAAAATTTCCACTCGGTAAGAATGGCTGATTGCTTTAATCTGATCAAGCTCCCTTAAAACCATAATATCTTTCATCGTTTTACCACCTTATAATTTTTATTGTGAACATGAGAATTATTAAATGTATAATAAGAATAATATATATTATCTATAATTTTATTACTTTTCGGAAGCTTTGTCAAAGCAATTTTTTTCATAGTATTGATAATTTATACTTTTCAGAGAAATCCTCAATGACTTTAATCCCCGCAACACTATTTCCTTTATCATCGAGAGCCGGGCCCACTATGCCGATCCCCATTTTTCCAGGGACAGTGGCTAATATTCCGCCTCCCACTCCACTTTTAGCTGGTATCCCAACGTTTATGGCAAACTCTCCCGAAGCGTTGTACATACCACAGGTGAACATGAAAGTTTTAGCAATCTTAATATTCTTTTTCTTAACCAAAGCTTTTCCAGTATTCAGATCCACTCCGTCATTCGCTAGAAATGCTCCGATACGGGCAATATCCCTGGTGGTGACCTCTATAGAACATTGCTTAAAGTAGACATCCAAGCTTCCTTCGACATCCTGCTCTATCACACCAACATCTTTCATAAAATAAGCCAGTGCACGATTACGGTCTCCGGTTCGTTTTTCCGATAAATAAACGCTTTCATTAATCGTCAATTTCGGATTTCCTGTAATCTGTCTAAAAAAAGCAAGAAGTTTTTCCACTTTGCCCAGGGAACTTTGACCTTCCAACATAGAGCAAATGGCAATCGCACCGGCATTAATCATTGGATTAAAAGGTTTGGAAGGTCTTACAGTTTCCAATTTGACGATGGAATTAAAGGGATCTCCTGTGGGTTCCATTCCTACCCTGTTGAAAACATATTCCTCTCCTTTTTCCTCCAATGCCAGCAGTAAGGAAACCACTTTGGAGATGCTCTGAATCGTAAATTTATATTCAGAATCTCCTCCATGGTACTCTTTCCCATCCAGAGTAACGACACTCATCCCCAAGGCTTCTTTATTCGCTTTTCTCAGTTCCGGTATATAACCGGGCAGTTCTCCTTTTTCAATATGTTTTCGATTATCTTCAATGATTTTTTTGATGGTATCCAGCATTTTATCCCTCCTTATTTACTTGTGCAACGTACCTCCCCCAATAAATTCCCGTAGAATAGAAGTTTTCGGAATGTTGTCTTCATCTTCTATCACGACAAAATAATTAAGGAATTTCAGTAAACGCTTCACTTCCGGAGAATACCTAGAACAGGGATCCACTTTACGAAGCAAGGGTTCGATATATTTTTTCAGTACTCCCAACTCATAAAACAAAGCGGAATTAAACATTACATCCGCCTGCTCCTGAAAAGGAAAAATGTTTTTTTCTTCCCCCCGTCTTACGGACTTCCAAAGGTCCAGAGATCTTTCCACATCATTGGATCGAAACTTGTGATCCCGTACAATTCGACGAATTAAACGCAAATCCGTCGTCGGAATTCGATTATGTTCATCAATATTCAGCTGGGTTAAAGCACTAATATAGATTTTATACTTACTCCTTGGATCAATCTCTTTTGTAAGTTCATCATTCAAACAATGGATTCCTTCAAGAATAACCGGTTGATCTTTAGTTATTTGAATGCTTTCCCCCTTGTATTCCCGAATTCCGCTATGAAAATTGAAAGTGGGCAAAGCTACTTTTTCTCCGTCCAGAATTTTCTTTAAATCATGATTAAACAAGTCCACATCGATGGCATGTAAAGTCTCAAAATCATACTCTCCCGCTTCGTCCAGAGGCGTTTTTTCCCGATTCACAAAATAATTATCCAGCGAGATGCTTACGGGTTTCAAACCATTTACCTCTAACTGTATGGATAAACGCTCTGCAAAAGTCGTCTTTCCTGACGATGACGGTCCAGCAATTAACACAACCTTACGATGGGTCAGATCCTTTGAAATATCGTCTGCAATCTCAGCAATTTTTTTTTCATGAAGCGCTTCAGCGATTCGAATGAACTTCCCATCAAGTTTTGATACCACCAGATCGTTTAAGGATGACACATAATCAACGCCTAAAATCTCTCCCCATTTTTCAGATTCCCGAAAAATTCTAAATAGCTTCGGTTGCTCCACAAACTCCGGAATTTTACCGTGGTTGCTGATGGTTGGAAATTGAAGAACCACTCCCGGTTTATAATACTGTAGCTTAAACTGCTTAAGGTAACCGGTTGAGGGAACCATATAACCATAAAAATAATTTTTTAACCAGCCACATTTGTAAAGATTAATATAGGGTTTTTCCCGGTATTTCATCAAATTTGCCTTTCCGCTTTGATTGAATTCATTGAAATTTTTCTTGGCTTCCTCCACCGAGACCCGTTCTTTCTCAAAAGGAACATTTTCTTCAATAATCTCTCTCATTCGTTCTTCAATTCGTTCAATATCTTCAGACTGCAAAGCTCTTTTGTAATGAATTTCGCTGTAGAGCCCTTTGCTAATCGAATGTTCCACAGAAACTTCACACCCGGAAAAAAGCTCCATGGTAGCTCGTATAAATACAAAAGATATACTCCGCTGATAAATTCGGTTTCCGATAGGATGTGTAATATCAACAACAGAAATTCTGGCATTCTTTTCAGCAGTCTCCGTAAGTTCCCGTAATTTGTAATCTTCCAAAACTGCAACTATCGTCTTCTCGTTATTTTCTACATCATCGATGATTTCTTGAAATGTAGTCCCTTTAGGATATCTTTGTTCTTTCCCATCCGGCAGAGTTAATGTGATCATTGCTTTTTCTTCCTTCAAGAATGATTCCTCCTTATGGATTATTCAATTGTGCCAATTTCACTAAATGGATATAACCGCAGAAAAGCCTTTCCAACAATATCCTCAGTGTTCACTAAACCCAAATCCTCGTTACGGCTATCCAAACTATTGTTTCGATGATCCCCCATGACGAATAAGTGGTCTTCCGGAATAATCTGATGAATATTTCCATGGGTATAATCCTCTTCGATATAGGGCTCAACCAGTAGTTCTCCATTAATGTATACCTGTCCTCCACGGATTTCAATTTCTTCCCCCGGGAGTCCAATTATTCGTTTGATTAATAATTTTTCATCCCCTGCTTCATCCAACTGATTTGATTCAAAGACGATAATATCCCCTCGCTCCGGTTCCCCTTTTGTATAAAGTAAACGATTGATAATTAAAAAATCATTTTCTTCTAACGTCGGTTGCATAGAATAGTGCTTTACAATTGTTGGTTTCATAAAAGTCGTAATTATTAATGCTATGATTAAAGATATGATAATGGTCTTAACCCATTCAAATATTTCTTTTTTCATCTATGGTCCTCCATTCTATTTGTCCACTATTCTATTTATTCTACCACTAGTTATTTAGCAAATCAATACAGACCCCCATTCTATCGAGGCTTAAATGATTTTATTTAAGCAGGTATGTAAATTGCTTAAAAAATATGATATATTGTTTATAGGGTTCGCCTTATACATCCTAGTATATTCATCAAATCAGAGAAAGTAGGATTAATACTATGAA
This sequence comes from Eubacteriales bacterium, assembly GCA_041642335.1. Classification (GTDB taxonomy): domain Bacteria; phylum Bacillota; class Clostridia; order Peptostreptococcales; family T1SED10-28; genus Isachenkonia. The sequence goes on along the minus strand of JBEPWR010000003.1, from coordinate 9,124 downwards.
TAAGCTAAAAGATTTTTTATATGATCATACAGACATTATTTTATCCCTACTTGTAATCTTGGGTATAGTATTCATCGTTGGAACAAACTTTACTCTTTTCGACCAGAAACTATCAAGTTTCAGTGGTCCATCGGAGCGTTCGAATTCTGCCGACAATCAACTTTCTGAAGGAAATTCAGCAGAAGAAGAAAGTGAATCTTACTTACCAGAAAAATCTGGACAAGAGTCTCCCGTAAATAATAGTGATTCCGAAAGTAAGGATGACAATAAGACGATTACTATAAGGATTCCCCAAGGAGCTTCTGCTTCTGATGTGGGTGAGGCTTTGCTGGATAAAGATCTAATTAATAGCACTTCGGAATTTATCGAGACAACAGAGGCCTTAAATGTGTCCCATCAGTTGAAGCCTGGGGAATTTGAAATTCCAAGAGATGCTTCCCTAGAGGAAATGATCCAAATTTTAATCCAAAGCAGTCTTTAATCCGTCGAGGCCTTAGCCCCAACGGATTTTTTTATTATTGGATTCTTATTGAATTGTTTATTGAATTCTTTCTTCCAACTTTTCCGCTCTTTGATGAGCTCGATTAATCAGCCCCTGCTTGTTTACGATATGCCGTGTTTGAGAGGCTTCAGCAACCTTTCCAAGCTCATCATGACAGGTGATTTTAAATGACAGTACATTATGTTCAATATTTGTCAGTTCTGCCGTTGCTGTCACGAACACGCCTTGCAATGTTGGATTCAGATGTGTTAATTCCATTTTTTTCGTAACACTGACGTAGTCTTTGGGAATATTATCTCCAACAAGCTCTACTGCTGCCTGAATCATTAGTTGGACTAAAGCGGTTGTGGAGAATAGGGTTTCAATCCCGGCTCTTCCGAAACTCACCGACGAATCTTCATACTGAACTCTCTTTTGTACTCGATGGGTCTGCCCTACTTCTAAATTCACTCTAAACATTACAAATCCCTCCTTTATTAGGTCCTATTATATATATACCTTTATAGAAGCATTTCACACATAGGAATTAGTAATCCTTCTTCACTATTTATTCCCAAGCAAAAAAGGATAAGCTTTTATCTTATCCTTTCTTAATTGCTTCTATTAAGTGTTAAGTATTAATAATGAAAAACCTCATCGATAATTCCGCCACCCAGGCACTTTTCACCATCATAAAAAACTACCGCCTGTCCCGGTGTTACTGCCTTTTGACGTTTATCAAAAACTACTTTGCAGTTTCCGTTTTCCAACATCTCCACCTTTACCTTCTGATCGCTTTGTCTGTAACGAAACTTCGCTGTGCAAGAAAAACTTCCCGCCACGGCTTTGTCACTTACCCAATGAAGATCACTAGCATAGAGCCCTTTGGAAAATAAGGCTGGATGCTCTGCCCCTTGAACCACATACAAGGTATTATGAACTAGGTCCTTGTGGGCAGCAAACCAGGGTTCTCCCGAGCCGGAACCAGATCCTCCGATTCCAAGACCTTTTCGCTGTCCCAGCGTGTAATACATTAAGCCGTCATGTTCTCCTTTAACTTCCCCTGTAATGGTTCGCATTTTTCCGGGTGTTGCAGGCAAATAATTGCTCAAAAACTCTTTGAAATCCCGTTCACCGATAAAACAGATTCCGGTACTGTCTTTCTTATTCGCAGTAATTAAGCCGTATTCTTCCGCTATTTCTCGAATTTCTTTTTTTGTCAGTTCCCCAACAGGGAATAGCGCTTTAGACAACTGCTCCTGTCCCAAAGTATTTAAAAAGTAGGTCTGGTCTTTATTCGGATCAACGCCTCTTAAGAGCTGGTATTCATTATTCTCATATCCAATTCGTGCAAAGTGGCCTGTCGCCAGATAATCCGCTCCGATAGACTGTGCATATTTTAAAAATACATTGAATTTGATTTCTTTATTGCACATAACGTCTGGGTTCGGTGTACGGCCCTTTTTATATTCATCAAGGAAATACGTAAAAACATTGTCCCAGTATTCTTTTTCGAAATTTACGGTATAGTAAGGAATTCCGACTTTCCCACATACCCTTCGGACATCCTCGAAATCTTCCGTAGCTGTACATTCTCCGCCCAAGGCCTCTTCATCCCAGTTTTTCATAAATACCCCGACTACTTCATAGCCTTGATTTTTTAGAAGTAAAGCCGCAACAGAGGAGTCTACGCCTCCAGACATACCGACAACAACCTTTATATCTTCATTCTTTTTCATACTCATCCTCCTTAACGCTTTCGCGCATACTATTATAACATGAATGCAGTCCGCGAAAAAGTCTTAGCTTAGGAAAATATTGCTAGAAACAACTTACCCTTTCACCCAATAGGCACTACCATCTTTTTTTCGGTCTAAAAATCCGTATTGAATCAGATATCTGCGAACTGTTACATAATCATCTATGATCCCTTTGATAATTTCATTAACTTCTTTCTCCGTGTAAGTTTTCTTTACGACAAATTGTTTCATAATATACTGTAAAATAATCAGTTTCTTTTTTTCTTTGCTTGGAAAAGCATTTACTTTTCCTTCTTGTATATAATTTTTCAGTACTTTTTCTCTTTCCGCCTGCGTAATCACATAACGGTCATCCACCATTGTTGCCTCTCTATGAACTTCTACGAGATCATCAAACCTTTCTCCCTCTTTTTCACCACTTTGCAGCAAGCTCATTAATGCTAAATAGACCCTAGCCTGTTTTTCCTTCTCTCGCAGCTTGAATCGATGGTTTCGTATGGTTGAGGAGCTTTTACCACCCTGTTTTTTGACGATTTCCTTATCCCCAAGACCTTGATACATACCGGTTAAAATTTCTTTTTGTGTATCCGTCAGCCCGGTATACCTTCTACTTAAATTTATCAGGAAATCAAATACCGAGCCATGTTTATCAGATATATGGGTTCTTACAGCTTTCTTCGCGTCCATGAACCAATGGTCTTTTGGATAGATCACTCCATTCACAAAACTTTCTCCGCAAATCAAGCAATTAAACGCCTCTGTCCCCTCACTATAAACAAAACCTTCTTTAATCTCTTCTACTGATGCATTCCAGAAAGTCTCATTGAGATTATCCATGTAAACAACTCCTCTATTTGTTTTTTTATATACAAACATTTTATCTTATTGTTTGTATATAGTCAATATTTTTCAGTCGTTTTACCTGTCCGAAATTAGTAATATCTATAAACTGCATAAAAACTGCCCAACTAACCTATAATAATAGGTCCGTTGAGCAGAATTTGGTATAAATATTTGATAATTTTAATAGTAGACGCTTACATTCTATTTAGTACAGAAGCTCTGGATAAACTCTATACTTCTGATTTTTTAACCTTTACTGCAGTAATAAATAAACCGGAAGAGATTAACAATAGGAATAGATAATAGTTTTGATCACCCGTTTGAGGAATCGGCTCTTCTTCTTCCTCTTCTTCATCTGCAGGTTCCTCATCAACAGGTTCCTCTTCTTCTACCGGTTCTTCCTCGGAAGTCCCCTCTTGAATCCGTCCGTCCACTTCATAATTAACCGTTCCCATACTTTCTATATACTCGACCACGACTTCTGCAAGGTCATAGAATTCTTCATAAACTTCTGCATTCCCTAACATCGTGTATTCATCCCCACCAGCTGCGAGAAAATCATTTGTGGCAAGAATATAGGTCTGATCCATTTCGATGGCTTCTCCACCCACCATAACACTATGGACTCGCTCGCCTTCCGCTGCATCGGGATCGATCATATAAGTCATTCCTGCAACTTGTGGAAATCCACCGTTTGGCTCAGGATAATCTCTTGTACCATGCTCTAATGCTTCCATAATCATCTCGCCCGTTAATTCTTGTGTAACTAAAATGTTTCCAAAAGGAAGAACCTCGGCCACATCTCCAACTGTAATTTCGCCTTCTTCAATGGAAGCTCTAATGCCGCCACCATTTGTTAATGCTACATCCGCACCACTTGCTTCAAGCATTGCATCGGTTATCAGATTTCCGAGATTTGTTTCGCCAGCTCGAACGTTTTCCCGTTCTCCATCAAGCATCGTTTCGGTAGTTCCGATAACTTCAGAATAAATATCACTAAGATCTTCTTCGGCAGCTGTAATAATACTACTTACTGCTTCGTCCTCAGCGTAAGCCTCTGCAGCTTCACCGTCTATTAATTCAACATCGTAAGTAATCTCATCATTTTCCACGGTAATTACCACTTTTCCAAGATTATCTCCATAATTACCAGTTTGTACTATAAAACTGTTACCAACAGACATTCCTTCATCTAGCGTTGAATGAGAATGACCATCAATAATCAAGTCTACGCCATCTACCTGTTCTGCGATTGCTGTGCTTCGTTCATTCTCAAGGGTGCTCTCATCAATTCCCAAGTGTGTCAATGCGATGATAAAGTCTACCCCTTCCGCTTCCAACTCTGCAACAATTTCCTGGGCGTATTCCACAGGATTAAGAAACTCTAATCCGGCAACCCCATCAGGATGGCTTTTATACATTGTCTCAGGAGTAGATACACCGAAAATCCCAACGCTATAACCATCATAATCTTCTATACTATACTTTGTCTCAATAATTGATTCTTGGGTGTCTTCAAATACGGCGTTTCCTGCAAATATTGGGAAGTTTGCCATATTGTTAAGCTCGATAAGCCGCTCATAACCGTAGTTAAAATCATGATTTCCTGCAGTCATATATTCATATCCGACTTCATTCATCACATCAACCATGACTTCCCCTTCATCAAAGTTTACAATTGGTTGACCATGTAAAATGTCTCCTGCATCTACCAATAAAACGTTTCCCTCTGTACGGTGTTCATCTACGATGGTAGCAATTCTTGCCATTCCCACATCCCCGGAAAGCCTTCCGTGTACATCATTTGTGTGAAAAATCGTCAACTCAAACGCTTCGCCTTCATGTTCTTCAGCCAGGACAAACCCAAAGGATGATAAGATCATACTTGCAACCAAGAGTAATACCAAAACCCGCTTTGACATTTTCTTCTTTTCCAATTCACTTCACTCCTTTAGTATAGTTTGAGTTTCCTAATTCAGCGATGATGATAAACCCTATGTACTTCCTTGAATTTAGAAAACCATTTACCTTATACCCTCATTTTTATTTTTTATACGCTTTTTCTTTGAAAAATTTTTTTAACCATTAAAAAATAAAATTAAGCGGGCATATACTCCCGCTTGATAATCTGTCTGGTTATTCGTTTGTTCTGGTTTCCAATCCATTGTATCCAGGGGATTTGTATAGGCTTTAAGTGTCCTGAGGAACTACAATTCCGTTTTCTGAAATTCTCTCAATATAAAATCGTTCTTTTGTAGTTACCCCGGCTATTAAAAGACCTGGGGCGTCATCTTTTTTCCGATATTAAAAAAGAAATTATTTTGAGTCTTTTTAAAATGCTTTTTCGGGTATAAAATTAAAAATGATATGTTTATTGGAATTTCAAGGGGGAATGAACTTGTATGCAAATCAAAAGAGCTCATTAAAATTTATTCTGCGAATCATTCTATGTATGATACTAATTTTAGGAATCATGAGCTTGACTATGGATATTTACGTGTTTGCTGGTGTCAATGGAAATGTCAAACCCTTAGAAAGCCCCCCCCTAACCGATAGTATTATAATTATATTACTCTTTATCCTAGTTCTGATGATACTATTTTTATGGGAGCCCATTTCTTTAGATATTATTGCGATTTCAATTCCAGTTTTTCTAATTCTATTAAAGCCTTGGACTGATTTAACCGTGTCAGAAAGTTTATCCGGGTTTTCCAACAAGGCTACATTAACGGTATTAGCTATGTTTATCGTCAGTGGCGCTGTTCGTAAAAGTGGTTTTGTTCAAATGATCAGCGATAAAATCATTAAACTGACAGGGACCAATAGCTTTAAACAGTTAACCTTAATTGTTGTCTTATCAGGGGTTATTGCTGCCTTTCTTAATAACACTCCAGTCGTAGCGATTTTTACACCGATGATTATTACCATGACCAGAAAAACGGAGACTTCACCATCAAAACTATTAATTCCCTTATCCTACGCATCGATGATGGGAGGTATGTTGACGCTTATCGGAACCTCTACAAATCTATTAGCAAGCGATGTATCCGAAAGACTAATTGGACAGCGTTTTTCAATGTTTGAATTTACCAATCTTGGACTTGTAGTCTTTTTTGTAGGCTCAGTTTACTTAATTACCATAGGCCACCGCCTTCTTCCTGACAGAATCAGCTCTGATCAAGGATTAACCGATGAATATTTTGCAGATAATTTCCTTACGGAAGTCGTGATAAAGGAAGATTCTTCATTAATAGGAAAAAATATTGAAAAAGTACTGAAAGAAAATGAGTTGGATATTGAAATAATAGCTTTTAATCATTCAAAGAACGAAGCAGCCAGCACTACATCTTCTCAAATTCTAGAAGCAGAGGATCGAATAATGATCCGTACTGATTTAGACAATCTACAGAGCATTAGAAAGCTGAATGGCGTACGATTACTGTCGGAAATAAAGGCCAAGGAGAAGGCTTCAGAGATCTCCAAAAACTGGAATGAGTATATCGAGATTGTTATTTTGCCTTCATCCATAGTGGAAGGCCATACCTTGGAAGATCTGGATTTTTTTAAGGATTATCAAGCGTTGGCTTTAGCGGTTCGAAGAGGTGATAGACTGATTCATAAAAGTATTAGCGAAATCAAACTCAAAGCCGGCGACCGAATACTCTTACTTGGTTCTTCCAATACCTATAAAATGATCACTAAAAGAAAAAATCTCATCGTTGTCGAAGAAGTGGAAAGTCAAGATATTGATTTGCCAAAAATCATAGTAACCTTAAGCATTTTAGCAGGCGTGATCGGCCTAGCGGTTTTAGGGATTCTCCCAATTGTTTTATCCGCCTTTTTAGGAGTAGTGGCTATGGTGGTTACCGGATCTATCAAATCAAATGAAATTTATGAATACGTAAACTGGAGAGCCATATTTCTTTTAGCCGGTTTAATCCCTCTAGGTTTAGCACTTGAAAAAACCGGAGCAGCTGAATTTCTGACTTTTCAATTACTTTCTGTCATTAAAGACTTGCCTCCCCTGGTAATACTAGGTCTGTTCTATTTATTTACTGCAATTATTACCAATATCATCAGTAATAACGCCAGTGTTGTCTTGATGATCCCCGTGGCTGTAGGTGCAGCAAATCAGCTAGGGATTAATCCTTTTGCTTTTGTTATTGCGGTAACATTTGCAGCCAGTACAGCATTTTTAACGCCAGTGGGCTATCAAACGAACCTTATGGTCTATAGCTCAGGAGGCTATAGGTTCAAGGATTATTTATTGGCCGGAGCTCCGCTGCAGATTATATTGGCAATTGTGACGCCCATTTTTATAAAACTTTTCTGGGGATTATAAGTGAACTTTAGAATTAGCAAAGGAGTGAATATAAGGAAATGTTACCCGAGAAAAAAAAGAAACAGGAAAACTTAGCCTATAGCAGAACAAACTTAGCAAATGAACGGACATTATTAGCAAACGAACGAACTTTTATCGCTTGGATTAGAACAGGATTAGCTCTGGTCAGTGCAGGTTTAGGGATTATTGCATTTTTAGGAGAAGCAGGCCCCGCATTACTTATCAGGGCCATGGGAATACTTCTGGTTTTAACAGGAGAGGCCAGTTATGTTTTTGCATACTGGCGCTATAATAAAATAATCAAGCGGTTAAAAGATGTCGGGATGGATATCACCCCGTTTTGGTTATTACTTGTTCTCACCATTGTTATTTTTGCACTCACAATCGTTAGTCTGGTTGTTATCTTAATGGGGTAATTTTTCGCTTCATTTAACAAATCTTATCATTCCTTGGTAAGCAGTGTTACAACTTCAACATGGGATGTATGTGGGAATAAATCTACCCCTCGGGCTTTTTTCACTGTGTAGCCTGCTTCCTGAAAAGTTTTGAGGTTTTTAGCTAAAGTCTTCGGATTACAAGAGACATATACCAGCTCTTTTAGTTGATAGGACAGGATATCACGAATCACTTTATCATGAATTCCTTCTCTAGGGGGGTCAATTACCATGGCCTCGGGTTTTTCCGTGATTTCCAACATTTTTTCTTTAACATCACCCGCAATAAATTCACAGTTGTGTAAGTTATTCGTCTTTGCATTTTCCTTAGCTTTTACTACCGCTTCTTCCACAAGTTCAATGCCAATAACTTTCTTTGCATCCTTTGCTAAAACCTGAGCAATAGTTCCGGTTCCTGAGTACAAATCCAAAACGGTTTTCCCATTTACTGCCCCTAGAAAGTCAATTACTTCTCGGTAAAGACTCTCCGCTCCCAAGGTATTGGTTTGGAAAAAAGAATAGGGAGAAATTTCAAAGGTTAAACCAAACAGTTCTTCACGGTACTCTTTTTTTCCAAAGACAACCTGCAAATCATCACTTTGTACAATATCTGCAAGCTGATCATTCAAAGAATGCAGAAATCCGACAATATCCCCCTGAAGTTTCAGGCTTTGAAGCACTTCTCCGAGAGCCGCAAAATCGTGGTTATCCTGTGTGGTGGTTACCAAGTGAACCATGATTTCTTTAGTATAGTGGCCTTTTCTAACGACTAAGTGACGCAAAAACCCTTCATGCCTCATGGAATTATACTGAGTCAAATTATGTTTTTTTGCATAGTTTAGCACCGCCACTAAGATTTCTCGAAAATCCTGATCCATAATCCGGCAATCATCTACTGTGACAATATCATGATGAAGACCCTTTTTATGCATTCCAAGGGTAAGGGGTCCGTTTTTTTCCTCATCCCCGAAGGTAAATTCCATTTTGTTTCGATACTCGAACACTTTCGGACTCTCTTTGATTCCCAAGAATTCTCCAACGTTAATATTTTCTTTCTTAAAGAGATCTCGGATTTGACGGTCCTTGATTTTTAGCTGTTCAGCATAAGCAATAGACTGCATAAAACATCCTCCGCAGCGGCCAAAGTGCTTACAGGTATCTTCCGTCTCTAGTGGAGATCGCTCCATCACTTCTAAGATTTTCCCCTGTTTTTTATTACGTCGGTTTTTCGTTATCCGTAATCGGACTTTTTGCCCGGGTAGAA
>JBEPWR010000002.1:0-26418 GCA_041642335.1 Eubacteriales bacterium | reverse complement strand
TTCCCGATCTTTACCCGAAATTGCAATGGAGGTACTGCAGATCTCTCCAAATTGGCTCGGCGTAGGTACTAATTCCGTAACAATACCCAAGGATTTCAGCAGCCCATCGGTCTTTAACATTTCACTAGTGGAATAACAGATAATAATATATCGTTCCGATTCCTGATTCATTTTCTCCCCCCCATTTCTATTGCCTTATACTTTTATCGGTAAAGATCCCGTTGTCCATTTTCAATGGCCCTTAAGGCTTCTTCAATCTTCTCTCTTGCTCCGGGATCCTCAATTTCTGTTAAGGATTGCTTTATGATGGCCTCTCCGCTTCGAATGGTTTCCTCCGAGGCATAGTCCAAAAGATTTTCCTTAAGGGTCAGCAGAGCGTTTAATTGGCAGAGATTGTCGATATTGATATCCTTAACCAGCTTCATAAAAGCCTTCCCGGTTCTGTTGGTCCGGTAACATGCGGTACAGAAGCTGGGAAGATGTCCCTGTTTACAAATAACCTGCAGCATCTGATCGAGGGTTCTTTCATCGGAGGTTTCAAATTGAGAGGATTTCTCATCTTTCTTTTCATGTCCTCCCGGGCTGGTTTTAGAACCCGCAGAGATTTGAGAAACGCCCAGATTAAGCACGTCATCCCGTAATTCTTCATTTTCACGGGTGGATAGGATAATGCCCGTATAGGGTGCTGCCAATCGATAGATGGCTGTGATCTTTTTAAAATCCCGATCACTTACCGGATAGGGGGTCTTTTCTATTGCTGCACCCAGGGCGGGTCTCAGTCTTGGGATCGAAATAGTATGGGGCCCCACGCCATAATGGTCTTCCATATACTCTGCATGCATTAACGTTGCCAGAACATCAAAGCGGTAATCGTACAGCCCTAATAAAACTCCGATACCGTAATCATCGATTCCGGCTTCCAAGGCTCTCTCAAGGGCGGTCAAACGGTAATCGTAGTCGGATTTAAGACCTGTAGGATGCATGGTTTTATAAGTTTCCCGATGATAAGTCTCCTGAAAAATCTGGTAGGTACCAATGCCTGCGTTTTTCAATTTACGGAAATCCGCTACCTCCATCGGAGCGGTATTGACATTAATTCGTCGAATGTCTCCGGCTTCGTAAATCGTTTTTACCGCTCCGACGACATGATCAATATCAGTCTTCTTTCGATCTTCCCCGCAAACCAGTAGGATTCTTTTATGTCCTTCTTTTTCAATGGCCCGGGTCTCCTGTCTGATTTCCTCCAGGCTTAATGTCTTTCTGGTCATGCTTTTATTGGCAGCCCTGAATCCACAATACAGGCAGTTATTGGAACAGTCATTGCTGCTATATAAAGGGGTAAAAATCACAATTCTTTTTCCATAAATTTTATTTTTAATCCATCGTGCCGCATCAAATACTGGCTCCAGCAGCTGTTGATCTTCGATTTGTAAAAGCGAGGCTACTTCCATCAGACTAAGTCCCTTACATTTTTTAGCCTTTTCTACGATGGCCTCGATTTCTTTAGCGGTGGCTCGCTCCCCTCGGTTTAATAAGTCTTTAAGCTGATTTTCGTCGATAATTTTTTTTGTGCTCATAAAGATCCTCCTCCGACTTCATCCGTGGTGCCGTCAATAATGGTGGAAATGATGTTTATCTTTTTTTCTTTATAGGGTACTCCCATTCTCCCGATAATGATCTCCCCATATTGACTCAGCAAACGATTGACCATCGGGACACTTTCTTTATTTTCTATGATGAAGGCGATTACCCCGACTCGTCTATGCATTTCAGGCTCCTCCTATATAAAATGAGCATCAAAAAAAACTCTCCAAAGGTTGGAAAGGCCCCTTTTGCTCAGAATATTCCTTGCAGTCAGCGATATGAAAGATCCTCCCGGTGGATAAAATCCACCGGTCAGATTTGTTTTAATTTTATTGGATCCGATTTTCTTTTTTTCTTACTTATCTTTAATATTTATAAAAAGCGCAGAGTTTTTCTACGCTTTTTATAAATCATACTTTTGGTATTACTAAGAAGAAGATCCCACCTTTTCTTTCATTAAACGAACAAGCATTTCTTTTTCTTTCGTCTGATCATAAACAGGATATTTTTCCCGGGCCACGTAATGGGTATGCAGCAATTCATGAGCTCTATGGCTATTTGGCTTTTCAAGGAATTCCTTATAGAGTTTTATCACTAAGGCGTTTTCGTGGGATTTCCGGTATTCCTTTACGGTATCCTCCTGATACAAGGCTTTCGCCCGCTCTACCCGTATGTCGTATTCCATTTTTTTACTCACACTCACATGGGGTTGACCGCCGCCATTGACACAGCCTCCGCTGCATCCCATCATTTCGATGAAATGGTACTCTTTCTCTCCTGATTGGATCATTTGAAGGAGTTTTTCAGCATTGGCCGTACCGTGAGCCACAGCCAATTTAATAACGGATCCCCCAAGGGTTACCTCCGACTCTTTAATACCGGTTATTCCCCGGATGTTATGGTATTCAATTTCTTTTAGCGTCTCTCCATCAACAAGATCTTTTAAGGTTCTTAGGGAGGCTTCCATAACGCCCCCGGTGGCTCCGAATATGGCTCCGGCGCCGGTGTAATCCCCCAGGGCCGGATCGAATTCCGCATCCTTCAGCTTTAAGAAATCAATCCGTGCCTGCTTAATCATTTTTGCCAGTTCTCTGGTGGTCACTACCGCATCCACATCCTGAAGCCCATTGACCTGGAGTTCCTGTCTTGCCGCTTCGGATTTTTTTGCGGTACAGGGCATAATGGAAACCATAAAAATTTTCTTCGGGTCAATATTATTCCTCTCCGCATAATAGGATTTTACAATTGCTCCCATCATTTGGTGAGGGGATTTGCAGGTGGAAAGATTTTCGAGTAATTCCGGGTGATTGTATTCGCAGTACTTAACCCATCCCGGAGAGCACGAGGTAATCATGGGAAGTTTTCCGCCGTTTCGAATCCGGTGTAGAAGTTCATTACCCTCTTCCATAATCGTCAAATCCGCTCCGAAGTTGGTATCAAACACCTGATCAAAACCCAGTCTTTTCAGCGAAGCAACCATTTTACCGGTTACCCGAGTTCCAATGGGCATACCGAATTCTTCTCCTAAGGCTGCTCTTACCGCCGGGGCGGTCTGTACAACTACATGGGTTTCCGGGTCTTCGATAGCGTCCCATACCCTTTCAATATCTTCCTTTTCCTTCAAGGCCCCTACCGGACATACGGAAACACACTGCCCGCATTGTATACAGGGCATTTCATTCAGTCCTTTATTAAAGGCCGGAGTTACTGTGGTTTCATGTCCCCGATTGGTAAAATCAAGGATTCCAATGCCCTGTTCTTCTTTACATACACTTACGCATCTCCCGCAGAGGATACATTTATTCGGATCTCTTACGATTGCTTCGGATTTAGTATCCACCGGATGTACCTTCTCTTCCTTTTTAAAAGGTATTTCTGTAATATTCAGCTCTTCTGACAGGTTTTGTAATTCGCAGCTCTTATTTCGAAAGCAGGTTAAGCATTCACGGTCGTGGTTGGAAAGCAGCAGCTCCACTGTGGACTTTCGGACATTTCTTAACTTTTTGGTATTGGTTTTTACAATCATGCCTTCATAAACCGGTTGTACACAGGAAGCCTGTAAAGATCTGGCCCCCTCTACTTCCACAAGACATACCCGGCAGGCTCCGACTTCATTGATATCTTTCAAAAAGCACAGTGTTGGAATGTCTATACCCGTAGCTTTTGCGGCTTCCAGTATGGTATAGTCCTTCGGTACTTCTACTTCTACATTATCGATGGTCAACGTCACTTTTTCCATTATTCACACTCCTTTATGAAAGTCTCGATCTGTACTCTATTTTTTTATAATTGCATTAAAAGGACATTTTCCTACACAGGCCCCACATTTAATACATTTTACGGTATTAACCACATGCATCTCTTTACGCTCTCCTTCAATGGCATCCACCGGACAGGCTTTTTTACAGAGGGTGCACCCTTTACAGGCTTCGGTGATAAAGTAATTTGTTAAGGCTTGGCATAGCCCTGCGGGGCATCGCTTCTCATTTACATGCGCCTCATACTCGTCCCGAAAATACTGCAAAGTTGATAGCACAGGATTTGGTGCCGTCTGACCCAGTCCACAAAGGGACGCGGACTTAATCGTCTCGGCTAAATTCTCAAGCATGTCGATATCCTCGGGTTTGCCCTTCCCTTCAGCAATATCGTCAAGAATATCAAGCATTCGCTTCGTTCCTTCACGGCATGGCGTACACTTTCCACAGGATTCTTCCACCGTAAAGTCCAGGAAAAATCGTGCGATATCCACCATACAGTTATCCTCATCCATGACGATCATCCCACCGGATCCCATCATGGATCCAAGGCCGATTAAATTATCATAGTCGATGGGGGTGTCGATGTACCCTACAGGAATACATCCTCCTGATGGTCCTCCGGTTTGTACAGCCTTAAAGGCTTTCCCCTCAGGAATTCCTCCCCCCACATCATAAATCACTTCCTTCAAAGTCGTTCCCATGGGGACTTCAAGCAGCCCGGTATTCTTGATTTTTCCTCCCAGGGCAAATACCTTGGTTCCTTTGGACTTTTCCGTTCCGATCTCTGAAAACCAGTGTGCACCGTTTAAAATAATCAACGGAACATTGGCATAAGTCTCTACATTGTTCAACAATGTCGGCTTATTCCAGATGCCTTTATGGGCCGGGAATGGAGGTCTTGGCCTGGGCATTCCTCTTTTTCCTTCGATCGAGTTAATCAGTGCCGTTTCTTCACCACATACAAAGGCCCCTGCACCGAGACGGATTTCCATATCAAAATTAAAACCGGTTCCGAAAATGTTGCTGCCTAAAAGCCCCTTATCTCTAGCCTGATCGATGGCAATTTGAAGTCGGTTCACAGCGATCGGATATTCCGCACGGATATAAACATATCCCATATCCGCTCCCACCGCGTAGCCAGCAATGGCCATAGCTTCAATAATTACATGAGGGTCCCCTTCCAGGATGGATCGATCCATAAATGCTCCCGGATCTCCCTCATCGGCATTACAGGCCACATACTTCTGATCTCCTTCGGCCTTTGCCGTAAATTCCCATTTCAGTCCTGATGGGAATCCACCACCTCCCCGGCCTCTCAGTCCGGAATCCTTAATAACCTGAATTACTTCCTCAGGCTTCATTTCCGTGAGTACTTTCCCAAGTGCTTCATAACCATCCGAGGCAATATATTCCTCAATAACTTCCGGATTGATCACTCCGCAATTTCTAAGGGCTACTCTTTTCTGTTTTTTATAGAATTCCACATCGTTGATGGATTTAATTTCATCTCCATCTATGGACTCCTTATATAATAAGTCCTTAGCAACTTTCCCTTTTACTAGATGCTCACTCACAATGGTATCCACATCTTCTACCTTGATTTGGCTATAAAATGCGCCCTCCGGATAGACTACAACAATGGGTCCGGCCTCACAGAGTCCGAAACATCCGGTCTTTACAACTTTTACTTCATCATCGATCCTATTTTCCTTTAATAACTCATCAAAGCGATCCATTATTTTCATGGAGCTTGAGGATACACATCCTGTACCGCCGCAAACCATTACATGTGATCGAAATAAATCCATTGTCAAACCCCCTTACATGATTTTCCGCCTTTTACTCTTTACCGGTTTCAAGCACATATTCCTTTACTTCTCTACCGTTTATAATATGCTGATCGACTACTCTTTGAGCCTTTTCCTTTGTCATCTCAACGTAGGTCGTTTTTTTTCCATCAGCTGTGTAAACCTCCATTATAGGCTCCAGTTCACAGCTCCCGTTGCATCCGCTTTGTAGAATTCTGATGTTGGTTAAATTTCTTTTTTTACTTTCTTCCAGTAACCCTTTCGTTACCGAGCGTGCCCCGGCGGAGATGCCACAACTATCCATGCCGACGATAATCTTGATTCCGGTCGCTTCCCTTCGAAGATCTATTTGAGATTTCGAAGCTTCCCGAATTTTTCTTAATGCTTCAAGGCTTTTCATTTGTCCTATCCCCCCTATTTATGGGTATTTTTTTAATATTTTTCCATGATCTCCGGTACATCTTCTACTTTCAGTTTCCCATATACATCTTCATTCACTGTAATTACCGGAGCTAATCCACAAGCTCCGATACATCTTGTAGCCTCTAAAGTAAATTTCCCGTCCTTGGAGGTCTCCCCAACCTTTGTGTCAATAATCTCGGAAATCTTATCTAAAATTGGTTGAGCATTTTTAACATAACATGCGGTTCCCATACAGACTCCGATCACATAGTCTCCCTTTGGTTCCAGAGAGAATTGCGAATAAAATGTCACAACGCCATAAATCTCACTGAAGGGGATCTTTAATTCTTCAGAAATTATTTGCTGCACTTCCAGGGGAACGCAGCCAAAGACTTTCTGTACATCGTTCAGTACAGGCATTAAGGGCCCCTTTAACCCCCTATATTTTTCTATCGATTGCTGCAATTTATTGAGGTTTTCTTCTGTTAACACATTTTTCGCCATACTATTCCTCCTATCCATAGGGTATAAGCGTTTCGGATTTTTTAATGTTAAATTTTTAACTACTTATAGTGTAACTTCCTCAACTTTCAAAGTCAATTATTATTTCCCCTCATCTAAGAAGAAGTATTATTTAAAAGATTCAGTAAATTTATACTTATTCATATGCCTCTAATTTCAGATCTTTAGAGCTTCTAAAAATAATTATATAATAAAAAAAGCTATAAGTTCCCCCACTTGAAGAAACTTACAGCTTAGAAATATGGATTTATTTTGTAGATTTTTCTGATAAAATTTTAGCAAGGTTTTGATCTAAAAACAATCATAAATGCTTTTGAATATTCTCCACGTCTTTTTTCGTCACCCGGTCCACCGAGAGGAGTTCCTCCCGGGAAGCCTTCCGGATATTCTCTATGGTCTTAAAACGATTAAAGAGCGCCATTTTTTTCACCTTTCCGATCCCCGGCACATCATCCAATGCGGACTTTTCCTGATGCTTACGCATCAGACTCCGATGATGGGTGATCGCAAAACGGTGTACCTCTTCCTGTACCTGGGTGATAAAAAGCATTAGCGAACTTCCCTTATCCAGCGGGATTTCTCTGCCTTGGTATACCAGTCCCCGGGTTCGGTGCTTATCGTCCTTAACCATCCCTGCCACCGGGATGTTAATCCCAAGACTTATCAATACCCGCTCAACAATACTGACCTGTCCTTTTCCT
Organism: Eubacteriales bacterium; assembly: GCA_041642335.1. GTDB lineage: Bacteria > Bacillota > Clostridia > Peptostreptococcales > T1SED10-28 > Isachenkonia. The sequence continues at coordinate 19,143 of JBEPWR010000002.1, read as the reverse complement.
CCGTCAATCAGAATCAGCTCCGGGAATGTCGCAAATTTCCCTAAGGTTTCCACCTCCGAGAAATCCTCCAGTTGCTGGAGCTCTTGAATTTCTTGTAATCCCCGCTTGAATCGGCGTTCCAGAACCTCTTCCATGCTCTTGTAATCATCAGGGCCTTTTACCTTTTTTATTTTAAACCGTCGGTATTCTTTCCGATCCGGCTTGGTATCGGTAAAAACCACCATGGAGCCCACAGACTCCACCCCTTGGATATTGGAAATGTCATAGGCCTCTATCCGATGAGGGATTCCTTCTAATTTAAGAACCCCTTTTAAGCCGAATAGGACCTGATCCACTTTTTCTTCCTTCTTTTTTTCCACTTCCACCTTCTGGTCTAAAAATAGTTTTGCATTTTCTTTGACCATGGTAATCAGTTTTTTCTTTTCACCGATTTTCGGGACCTGCAGGGTTACTTTTTCTCCCTTCCGGGAAGAAAGCCAACTTTCTATAATTTCCCGTTCCTCGAAATCCGTTTCAATCAGTACTTCCTTCGGGATAAAATTCATTCCGCTGTAGAACTGCTTCGTAAAAGAGGATAAAATTTCTTCCTCCTTTTCCTTCACATCGTTTTCCAAGATAAAGTTCTCCCGCTGTACCAGTTTCCCTTTTCGAATAAAGAAAACCTGTACCGAGCTTTTGGTATCCCGCTTGGCCATGGCAATAACGTCCTGATCATATTCCTTTGTGGAGACCACCTTTTGCCGCTGCAGTACTTCCCGCAGTGCCTCCACCTGATCCCGATACTTGGCCGCTCGTTCAAAGTCCAGGGCTATGGCCGCTTGCTGCATTTTCTCCTCAATTTCTTTGATCAGTTCATCTTCCCGTCCCTCAAGAAATAGTAAAATTTCCTGAATCATCTCCCGGTAAGCTTCTTTATTCACTCTACCGGTGCAAGGTCCGATGCATTTTTTAATATGATAATTCAGGCAGGGGCGAACCTTACGCTCGATTAATTTATTTACGTCCTTATTGCATTGACGGATCGGATACAGACTACGAAGAATGTTCAGGGTCTCATTTAAGGCCCATACATTGGTATAAGGCCCAAAATATTTCGCCCCGTCCTTTCGAATCTTACGGGTTTTCAACAGCCGGGGAAACTCTTCCTGCACCGTTACTTTAATATAGGGATAGGTTTTGTCATCCCTAAGCAGCACATTGTATTTCGGCTTGTTCTCTTTAATTAAGTTGTTTTCCAGAATCAGGGCTTCAATTTCCGAATCCGTGACGATATACTCAAAATAATGGATATTCGGAACCATGGCCTGTACCTTTGGCGGCTGATTTCTGGGGGATTGAAAATACTGACGTACCCGACTTCTTAGGTTAATGGCTTTTCCCACATAAATGATCTGATCCTTGGCATTTTTCATTAAATAAACCCCGGGACTCTTCGGGAGCTTCTCCAGAAGTTCCTGAATACGGGTTGAAATATTTTCGTTCATTTAGGGTCCTCCTCAGGATGAGCATTCTTTGCTTTTTTCCGAAAAAAGCATGGGCTTTAAATATCGGCCGGTATAGGAGTTTTTCACTTTCGCAATCTCCTCGGGAGTTCCCGTGGCTAAAATTTCTCCGCCTTCATAACCGCCTTCCGGTCCCAGATCAATAATATGATCCGCAACCTTAATAACATCCAGGTTGTGCTCAATTACCAGCACGGAGTTTCCACCTTCTACCAGCCGCTGCAGCACGCCGATCAACTTATGAACATCAGCGGTGTGAAGACCGGTCGTCGGTTCATCCAAAATATAGAGCGTCTTCCCGGTACTGCGTTTGCTGAGCTCGGTGGCCAGTTTGATCCGTTGGGCTTCCCCTCCGGATAACTGGGTTGAGGGTTGTCCCAGCTTAATATAGCTGAGGCCTACATCTTTTAAGGTCTGAAGCTTTCGTTTGATTTTCGGGATGTTCTCGAAAAATTCCAAAGCCTCCTCCACATTCATATCCAATACATCCGCAATGGTTTTTCCTTTATACAGGATATCCAGGGTTTCCCGGTTATAGCGCTTACCTTTGCATACTTCGCAGGGAACGTATACGTCAGGAAGAAAATGCATTTCAATTTTAATAATCCCGTCCCCGTTACACGCTTCACATCTTCCGCCTTTTACATTAAAACTGAACCGTCCTTTTTTATACCCCCGGGTTTTTGCCATCTGGGTTTTTGCAAAGGCTTCCCGGATTTCGTCGAAAACTCCGGTATAGGTTGCGGGATTGGAACGGGGGGTTCTGCCGATCGGGGACTGATCGATTTCAATGACCTTATCGATATGCTCCAGTCCCTTTACCTCATCATGGTCCCCCGGTAAGGCCTTGGCGCGATTTAACGAATTCGCCAGTTTTTTATACAAAATTTCATTGATCAGCGTACTTTTTCCCGAACCTGAAACTCCGGTTACGCAGGAAAAAAGGCCTAAGGGCACGCTGACATTGATGTTTTTCAGGTTGTTTTCCCGAGCTCCGAGAATTTCCAAGAACTTCCCGTTGGACGGTCTCCGTACTTCCGGCACGGGAATAAATTTCTTTCCGCTTAAATACTGTCCGGTCACCGATTCCGGTACTTTTTCAAGTTCTTTTGCGGTACCCTGGGCAACGATATAGCCGCCCAGACTGCCGGCCCCGGGGCCGACATCAATTACATGGTCCGCTTTCCGAATGGTATCCTCATCGTGTTCCACGACAATTACCGTATTCCCGATTTCCGCTAAGTTTTTCAAGGTTTTCAGCAGTTGATCATTGTCCCGCTGATGAAGACCGATACTGGGCTCATCCAGCACGTACAGCACACCCACGAGTTTCGAACCGATCTGTGTGGCCAAACGGATTCGCTGAGATTCTCCTCCCGATAAGGTTCCCGCATTTCGGGAGAGCGTTAAATATCCGAGGCCCACATCAAACAGAAAGCTGAGTCTCGCTTTGATTTCCTTGATGATCTGATGGGCAATAAAAGTTTTTCGATCATCCAGTTCCAACTCCGAGAAAAATTTCAAGGACTCCTTTACGGAGAAATCCGTGATCTCTTGAATATTCTTATCCGCAAAGGTCACCGCCAGGGCAACATCTTTCAGTCTTCCGCCCTTACAGGTCTGACAGGTCTCTTCGCTCATAAAACCTTCAATTTTATCCCGCATATAATCGGAATGGGTTTCAAGATAACGACGCTCCAAATTGTTAACCACCCCTTCAAATACCATGGAGTGATTTCTCCGTCCCCCATACTTTGAATCGTATTCGAAATCCACAAGGGTACCGGCGCTTCCATAAAGAAGGTCGTCGATAAAATCCTCCGGCAGGTCCTTAATGGGGGTTTTGAGGTCGATTCCGTGCTTCTTCGCCAAAGACTTTACCATTTTAAAGTAGTAGGTCTCCTCGGTATTCCCGCTGGCCTTTCCCCAGGGGGCCACGCCTCCTTCTTTAATGCTTAAGTCGGGATTCGGAATGACCAGCTTCGGATTTACGATTTTTTTATGCCCGATTCCGCCGCAGGTCTCACAAGCCCCATAGGGACTGTTAAAGGAGAACATTCGGGGAGAGAGTTCTTCCAATCCGATCTCATGCTCCGGGCAGGAAAACTTCGTGGAAAGAAGCATTTCCTCGCCGTCGATGACATCCACTTTCACAAGTCCGTCGGAAAGTTTGATGACGGTTTCCAGCGAATCACTGAGTCGCCGCTCCACACCCTCTTTAACCACGATCCGATCCACTACCACATCGATATCATGTTTTTTGTTTTTCTCCAATTCAATATCTTCACTGATCTCCCGCATTTCTCCGTCTACACGCAGGCGGACGAATCCTTCCTTTTTCAGATCTTCCAGGACTTTTTTATGCATTCCTTTTTTCCCGCTGATAATCGGAGCCAACAGTTGAATTTTTGTCCGCTCCTCCAACTCCATAATTTTGTCGGTAATCTCTTCAATGGTCTGCTGCCGTATTTCAATACCGCAGACAGGACAATGGGGCGTTCCGACCCGGGCAAATAGCAGTCTTAGATAGTCATAAATCTCCGTTACGGTACCGACCGTGGAACGGGGGTTTTTATTGGTGGTCTTTTGATCAATGGAGATCGCCGGCGACAGTCCTTCGATGGATTCCACATCGGGCTTTTCCATCTGACCGAGGAATTGTCGGGCATAGGCCGATAAACTCTCGATATAACGTCGCTGTCCCTCCGCATAGATCGTATCAAAAGCCAGGGAGGATTTCCCGGATCCGGAAATTCCCGTGATCACCACAAACTGATCTCTTGGAATTTCCACATTGATGTTTTGTAAATTATGCTCTTTTCCACCCTTTACTACAATTTTATCTCTTGTCATCTCTACACCTCTTTTAATTGTTCGATTTCATCGCGGATTTCTGCCGCCTTTTCAAATTCCAGGGCCTTTGCCGCTGCTTTCATTTCCTTTTCCAACACTTTAATGCGTTTTTGCCGTTGCTGGTCCGTAAGCTGATCCATTTTCGGCTGCTTCTTTGCTAATTCCAAGGTATATTCCACTTCATCCTCCGCCACTTTTGTGGCTTCGATAATTTCCGTAATATTTTTCTTAATGGTAATCGGTTGAATGTTGTGTTTTTCATTGTAAGCGATTTGCACGCCTCTTCGTCGTTCGGTCTCATCAATAGCCCGCTTCATGGATCCCGTAATCTTATCGGCATACATAATCACGCGCCCTTCGGTGTTTCTCGCCGCACGACCGATGGTTTGCACCATAGAGGTCTCGGAACGGAGAAAACCTTCCTTATCCGCGTCCAGAATGGCTACGAGAGATACCTCCGGCAGATCCAATCCTTCCCGAAGCAGGTTGATTCCGATCAAGACATCAAATTTCCCTAAACGCAGATCCCGAATAATTTCCATTCGCTCCATCGTGTCAATATCCGAGTGAAGATAACGCACCTTTATACCCAGCTCTTCAAAATAGTTGGTCAGGTCCTCAGACATTTTTTTTGTCAACGTTGTAACCAGAACCCGAAAGTTCTTTTCCACTTCTTTATGAATCTCTCCCACCAGATCATCAATCTGTCCTTTTACCGGACGCACATCCACTTTCGGATCAATAATTCCCGTAGGACGGATCAATTGCTCGGTAATCATCTGGCTCCGCTCACTTTCATAGGGCCCCGGTGTGGCCGATACATAGACAATCTGATTGATTAGGGACTCAAATTCTTCGAAATTCAACGGTCGGTTATCATAAGCCGATGGTAAGCGAAATCCATGCTCCACCAAGGATTCCTTTCGAGAGCGGTCTCCACCGTACATACCCCGGACTTGAGGAATACTAACATGGGATTCATCCGCAATCATCAGATAATCATCGGGAAAATAATCCAACAGTGTATAGGGCCGACTTCCCGGTTCTCTTCCTGATAAGTGACGGGAATAGTTCTCGATTCCCTGACAGAACCCGGTTTCCCTCAGCATCTCAATGTCATACATGGTCCGTTGACGAATCCGTTGGGCCTCCAGCAATTTTTCCTCCTGCTTAAAATAGGCTTCCCGTTCCTCTAATTCTATTTCGATCGCTTTAATGGCACTTTCCAATTTTTCCGATCCCGTAGCATAGTGAGAGGCCGGAAAAATCGATACATGTACCCGTTCTCCCACAATTTCACCGGTCAGAGCATTGACTTCCGTGATGCGTTCAATTTCATCGCCAAAAAACTCTATTCGTATTGCTTGTTCCGAGGAATTCGCAGGAAAAATTTCTAAAATATCTCCCCGTACTCGAAAAGTACCACGAACAAAGTTTATATCATTTCGTTCATATTGAATATCTACCAGTTTCCGCAGGATTTCATCCCGATCCCGTTCCATACCGGGACGCAAGGATAGTCCCAGTTCTTTGTATTCTTCAGGATTTCCCAAACCATAAATACAGGACACACTGGCCACAATAATTACATCCTGTCGCTCAAACAGCGCGGAGGTTGCAGAGTGCCGGAGTTTATCAATTTCATCATTGATGGAGGCATCTTTTTCAATAAACATATCGTTGTGGGCGACATAGGCCTCCGGTTGATAATAATCGTAATAACTGACGAAATATTCCACCGCATTATCCGGGAAAAACTCCCGAAACTCACTGGCCAACTGCGCCGCTAAGGTTTTATTATGGGCAAGGACTAAGGTAGGCCGTTGTACCTTTTGAATTACATTCGCCATGGTAAAGGTTTTTCCTGAACCGGTCACTCCCAGTAAGGTCTGATCCCGGTGTCCCTTATTTAAGCTTTTTACCAGGTCACCGATAGCCTTCGGCTGGTCCCCCGTAGGTTGAAACGAGGATTTAATCTGAAACCGTTCTTCCATTTAATCTCATCCTTTTCTTTGATCTCTTCGAAATGCAGAACTTTAGTTCGTATTATTGTATGTTTTTTGCGCTCCCTTGTCAATAGAGAACTCTCGTGAACCTAACCGCTCGCTTATATCCCGAAATTATAGCGCCATAACCATGCCATATGAATAAAAAGCACTGCAGCATAGACCAGCAGTCCAAATTTTGCAATGGGATCTTTATATTTTTCTGTCCGCCGGAGAATAAAAAGCACACCGAGAATCATCACAATCCGTAAGGCGGCCGCTTTCCAAAGAGGAAGTTCAAATAGCCATACTAGAAGGGGATTGCCTTCTTCAATAACATTCAAATCCACGACCCCTAAATAGGTCAACAAAAAGTCCAGAAACATCATATAGCCCAGGACCCTTACTTTTTTCTTCATGGCCATCCCTCCTCCGGGGACTTCTTAATTAATAATCATTATTATTCATAAAACAAAAATAATGTGGCAGTTGACATAATCTCACTACCACACTATTATTATAGCACAATTGATTTTTTTATTCAATTACTCTGAGGGCCGTTTTTAGTTGACCTTCTACCTTCTATTCGCTTTCCAGTTCTTCTTTTAATACTTCGATTCCCCGTTGCAGTTGAAGGTCTTCCCCTTCTTCAATCAGTTCCACACTTACGGGTCCTTCCATCTCCACTAGGATATCCGGCTCGATGCCCTCGTCCTGGATGAAGTTTCCGTTCGGTGTGAAATACTCCGCCACCGTATATCGGAAACCGGAACCGTCTTCGGGATATTCTCTTATTCCTTGGACCAAGGCTTTTCCAAAGGTCGTTTCACCGATAATCGTTCCCCGATCGCCATCCTGCACGGCACCGGCTAAAATTTCCGAAGCACTGGCGCTTCCCTCATTAACCAGGACAGTCAATGGAACATCAATATGGTCTGCTGAGGAAGTTTCCTCTCTACGATTACCGTCCCGATCCTCAGTATAGACAATAACCTGCTCTCCTAGAATCATATCGCCGATTTCAATGGTTTGGCTTAATAATCCTCCGGGATTGTTCCGAAGATCCAATACCAATGCCTGCATATCATCTTCGACCAAAGCATTCAATGCCTCTTCAAAATCACCGGCAGTCTGCTGATTAAAGTTGGTAATTCGAATATATCCGATATCGTCTTCCAGCATTTCATAGTGAATGGTTTCAATCTTGATCATTTCCCGTACAATGGTCAGTTCAATTAACTCCTGTTCATCTTCTCTTCGAATGGAGACTTCAACTTCCGTTCCCGGTTCTCCACGCATCAAATCCACGGCTTTATTAAGATCCGGACCCTGCACTTCCTCTCCGTCAACTTCTATGATTTTATCTCCAGTTTCGATCCCTGCCCGAAATCCCGGAGTTCCCTCTATTGGCGATACTACCGTGACGTATCCGTCATCCCCGGGGGTTACGATAATTCCGATGCCTCCAAAGGAACCTTCCGTCTCCGAAGTGAAGTCTTCATACTCATCAGCGCTCATATATGTTGTGTAGGGATCCTCTGTTGCTTCAAAAACCCCTCGGACTGCGCCTTCCATCAAAGCCTCTTCATCCAGTTCCTGATAATAGTTTTCCAGTAAAAATTCGCTCATATAGTTCAGCTTTGAATATTCCTCTTCCATTTCCTGATAATATTCCATATGATCATCGGATATTAAATAACTTTCTCCCACCCGAAGAGCGATATAATTTCCTAGTGTTAAGGTTACAATTGCTGTTAGGAGCACGAGAATTAGAGCTCCTATTAATGCCTTTTTTTTACTTAGCATTCCTTACGCTCCTTTTTATGCTGCGTCATTATTTTAGTCTCAGATTTCCCATCCATTGATTTTACTCATTCAGCCATTGATAAGGATTAATCAGCTTCGGATCTCCGTTGAGCCGTACTTCAAAGTGAATATGAGGTCCTGTGGAATTCCCCGTACTACCGATGGATGCGATAACCTGCCCCTGCTCCACTTGGTCTCCTACTGTTACGTGGTTTGTCGTGTTGTGGGCATATAATGTGGAGAGCCCCTCTCCATGGTATATTACGACATAGTTTCCATAGCTCCCGCCGTAGGCCGAGAGCATTACCTCACCCGAAAGAGCCGCAACGATGGGCGTACCCATAGGCGCAGGAACATCGATTCCCCAATGGGGTCTCCAGTCTCCGAATATCGGATGGGTTCGATAACCGTAGGCTGAAGATATTCGATGATAACCGGGCACCGGCCAGGATTTCTCCCCCATTACCGGCACTTGTACATCCTCTTCTGATCCATTTTGTTCCTCTTCCGGCTCTGACGGTTCCTCCCCTTTGTTGTCCGCTTCATCTTCCGCAGCCTGCTCTGCTGCTTCTTTTGCTTTTCGCTCAGCCTCTAGTCTAGCCTGCTTCTCTGCTTCTTTTCGAGCACGTTCCTCTGCTGCTCGCCGCTCTGCTTCCATCCGTTCCTGGATTTCTTTTTCAATCCGTTGAATTTCTGCTTCAAGAAATTTCGATTCTTCTTCTCGTTCCGCCAGGTCCTCTTCCATTCCCGCGATAGTACTTTGAATTTCCTGTCGCAAACGCCTTTGGGTCCCGCGGGATACTTCCATTGTTTCTATTTTACTTTCAACCTCCTGCTGGTACGTCGAGAGTTCTTTCTTTTGCACTTTCAGCGTTTCCTGTTTGTCTTTTACAAAAGCCACCTGTCTTTCCAGCTCTTCTATCAGCTGCACATCATGATCGGCAATTATTCGGATCATATCCATATTTGACAGTAGCTCCGAGAAATCTCTTGAGCCTAAGAGTATTTCTATGTAACTGATATTTCCTTTGCGATACATTACTGAAACCCGTGTACTTAATAACTCATTTTTCTGATCGATCTCCATATTCGCTGCTGAGAGTTCCTGTTCGGTAAGTACGATCTCTTCCTGGACTGCTGTGATTTTCGTTTCAATACCTTCAATTTCTGATTCCGCTTCGATAATTCCCATTTCAATTTCTTCGATCTTCTCTATGATCTCCGATTCTTCCAGTTCATTCTCTTCAATTTGAGCTTCTATCGCCCGCTGCTCTTCCCGGGCTTTTTCAAGCTGGTCCTCCACCCCTTCCAGTTCTTCACTGAAAGAGAACAGGGATGAGCTAATCAGAAGTAAAGAGGCGGTAAGCAAACATAAAATTTCCTTTTTTTTCATGTTTTTCTCTCCTTTATGTGGAAAACACCTTCTTTACTACGGATATTACCCATCCCGCTGTCTTTTTAATCGATAATCTTTAACAATCCCGATGAAATTTTCTTTTATCGTCCCCGTAACCAGTTCATGGGATTGGTTGCACTCCCGTTCTTCCGTACTTCAAAATGCACATGGGGTCCTGTGGATCTGCCGGTTGAACCAACAGATGCAATGGTTTGTCCCGCTTTTACTTGCTGTCCGGTGCTTACCAGTAACTTTGAGTTATGGGCATACAAGGTAGAAATTCCTGCTCCGTGATCCACAATCACCACATTACCATAGCTTCCGCTGTACTGGGACATAATCACTGTTCCCGAAGCCGCAGCTGCAACCCGAGTCCCGGTAGGGCCGGGAATATCAATTCCTGAGTGAAATCTTGTGCCTCCCAGGACCGGATGGGTTCGATAGCCGTAGGGTGAAGAAATCCGGGTATATCCTGGCACCGGCCATCCGGAAGGATTACTGGGCTGCTCTTTTATTTTTTCCGCTTCCTGTTTCCTTCTTTCCGCCTCCAGCCTTTTCCGCTCGGCTTCCTGAAGTTTTTTAATTTCCTGCTCTAAGCCTTTGGATTCCTGCTCCATCTGGCTAAGCTCGGTTTCCATCTCATTGATGGTGCTTTGAACTTCTCTTCGAAGGGTTACCTGGGTGCCTCGGGAAACCTGCAGTTTCTCTTTTTCGTTTTTCGCATCCTCCTGATAGGTCACCAGTTGTGCCTGTTGAATTTCCAATTTCTTCTTTTCGCTTGCAATCAGATCCCTTTGCTCTTCCAGCTCTTCAATAAGCTCGACATCTTGATTGGCAATCATCCGAATCATATCAATGTTCGTTAACAGCTCGGTAAAATCCCCGGAACCTAACAGTACTTCTATGTACCCGATGTTGCCTCTTCGATACATGGTGTCCAGGCGAGATTCCAAGGTGTCGTTTTTCTCACCGATGGTCTCTTTTGCTTCATCCAAGTCTTCCTGTGTCTGTTCAATGTCTGCAACGGTTTCTCCGATTTGATTTTCGAGACGGGAGATTTCCTCTTCCGTCTCGAGAATATCCACTTCCAGCGCTTCAATTTTTTCAATAATCTCCGACTCTTCCAGCTGTTTTTTTTCGATCTGGCTTTCCACTGATTTCTGTTGCTGCTCTGCTTCTTTCAAACTATCTTTTTTCTCATCGATTTCATTAGCAAATACATAAATACTTGAAGTGATCAGGAAAAAAGTCGCCAGGACCATAAGTATTCTTCTGCTGTTTTTCACTATACACCCATCCTTTCATTCTGTGTTTAAAGATTCCCGCTGTAATTAAACTTTTAAGTGCTTTCTCATGGAAATCAAGCTTCCTAATATACCAACCCCAACTCCTAATACTACAAACATTAAAGAGATTTGCTGAAGCATCATTTCTGTTGAAACAATATATTCGGCAAATAATGAGTAGAATCGGGTATAAACCATGTCATAAACATAACCGTATCCAAAGTTCACTATAGTTAATGCGATCAATGCTCCGATAAGACCCAGTACAATCCCCTCAATGACAAAAGGCCATCGAATAAACCAGTTGGTTGCTCCGACATACTTCATAATGGTGATTTCCTGTCTTCGGGCATTTAGTGTGAGTTTAATGGTGTTTGAGATAATGAATACCGCAATTAAACCTAAGATTACAATTAAAAACAGACCTGCTACCTGGACGAAATCCGCAATATTGATCAGGTTGTCAATTACATCCTGGTAATAACGCACTTCATTTACCCCTGACATCCCCTGGATACTCTCCACAACAGATTGGGAGGCTTCCAGCTCCTGAAAATAAACAATATAAGAATTGGGTAGCGGATTATTTTCCAACGTATCCAGCAAGTATCCCTGATCTCCCCAACTTTCCTTCATCTTTTCCAAGGCTTCATCCTGAGATTCATATTCCACATGGGATACCCCTTGAATATTTTCCAAGTCTGTGCCGATGCTGTTTATTTTCTCATTTTCCAGTTCTTCTTCAAGATATACCTGAATATTATCAAATTGACTTTGCCCCATTAGGGCGATGTTGTTCATATTAATGACTAAAGTAATAATCACACCTAAAACTAACAAAGAGGCGGTTACTGAACTGATGGAGGCGATGGACATACCGCGATTTCTCCAAAGTCCGATAAAACCTTGCTTGATCATGTATCCCATCGTTTTAATCTTCATAGCCATATACTCCCTTCTTATCATCCCGAATCACTGTGCCTTTTTCTATGGCTATTACTCGCTGCTCCATTACATCTACAATATCTTTCGCATGGGTGGCCATGATAATCGTTGTTCCCCGTTGATTGATATGACGCAGCACTCGCATAATCTCCCACGCCGTATCCGGATCAAGGTTTCCTGTGGGCTCATCAGCAATGACAATACTCGGATTATTGATAATACTTCTGGCTATGGATACCCGTTGCATTTCTCCTCCAGAAAGTTCATTCGGATATTTTTTCGCTTTATCACTTAATCCGACCAGGCCCAGCACCATCGGTACCTGCCGCCGGATATCCCGGCTTTTCGCTTCCACAATTTCCATGGCAAAAGCAACATTCTCATATACCGTTTTGTTGGGAAGCAGACGGAAATCTTGAAAGATCACACCAATACTTCTTCGTAATAGGGGGACATTTCGATTTGAAATCCCGGTAATATCCTGATCATTGATAATGATCTTCCCTGTGGTTGCCTTTTCTTCGTGGAGCAGTAATTTTATAAAGGTGGATTTCCCTGCACCGCTGGGTCCTACCAAAAATACAAATTCTCCTTTATCAATCTTAATATTGATATCCTTTAATGCTACTACTTGATGTCGATAGGTTTTCCCTACATTTTGAAATTCGATCAAGCTGAATCATCTCCTACTATATAGTTATTCGACAAAAACCGATAAATTCCTTTTTCAAAAAGAAATATTTTTCACTGACTTAATCTTCTCGTCTATTATACCAGCCTTTTTTTATAAATTCCAATTGAATTAACAATAATTATCGGATAAACTGTTAAAATAAGACCAAAGGAGGAGTTTAATTTGCGTCAAAACAAAAAAGAAATCCGTAAAGCGATGATCGATCAGCGAAAATCCTTGACCAGTGAGGAAATCAGAAGAAAGAGCCTTGAGATTTTTCATCAATTGCAAAGTATTAAGCACTATAAAAACGCCAGAAAGCTCATGACTTATGTCCCCTTTCAGGACGAAATTCACACAACCTTATTAATTGCGGATTTTCTCGAAAAAAATCGAAACGTTTACATCCCCGTCACACAGCCAAAGGAAAAACGGATTATTGTTTCAGAACTCTTAGATATTGATAAAGATTTAGAACCCGGACATTTCGGAGTGCTGGAACCCACGGCATCAACTTTGCGACCGATCGATCCTCAACTGATCGACCTTGTCATTGTCCCCGGCCTGGCTTTTACCAAAGGAGGCTATCGTATTGGTTATGGTGGAGGCTATTATGATCGTTTCCTCCCGACCCTCGAACAGGAGCATGTTACCATCGCCCTGGCAATGGATTTTCAGATTGTTGACTCTCTACCGATTGATCATTACGATATCCCGGTAGATCTGATTGTCACGGAAAGCCAGATTATCGAATGCAAAAAATACCGATAAGATTATAAGATAAAAAAAGCACGGAAAAAGACTTCTCTTTTTTCCGTGCTTTTTTATTCTTATTAACCTTTTTCTTTTCTAATAGCTCACAGTTGTGAAAGTTAAGGCCGGTCTAATCCTCTTTTTTATCCTTTTCTTTCTGACCATTGTTTTTATCTTTCTCTTTACTCTCTTCATGCACCCGCTTAAGCTTTTCTGCAACTTTGTGGTATACCGTGTCTTCAGGATAATTCCCTTCTTCATCGCATTCCCCTGCAGGTATTCCGGTTAGAATTTCAATTCCCTCATCCACATGATTGATAGCGTAAATATGGAAATTTCCTTCTTTAACCGCTTCCAGCACTTCTTCTTTAAGCATAAGATTTTTAATATTTTTCTCCGGAATCATAACCCCTTGCTCACCGGTAAGTCCTTTGATTTTACAAGTGTCATAGAATCCTTCGATTTTTTCATTCACGCCGCCAATCGGTTGAATTTCTCCTTTTTGGTTTACGGAACCCGTAACAGCGATTCCCTGCTTTAGTGGAAGGTCCGCTATACTTGAAAGAATCGCATAAAGTTCAGTACTTGATGCGCTGTCCCCATCGATAACCGAATAGGTTTGTTCAAAACTAATGCTTACAGAAAGAGACATCGGGTTTTCCTGGGCAAATTTGGATCCTAGATAACCACTTAGAATCAATACCCCTTTATCATGGATACTTCCGCTTTGCTTAACTTCCCGCTCCACGTTGATGATTCCGGATTTCCCTTTATATGTCGAAGCGGTAATTCGACTGGGTTTACCAAAGGAATACTCTCCGGTACCCATTACAGCTAATCCGTTAATCTGTCCGATCTTTTCTCCTTCCACATCAATCAGAATTGTACCTTCTTCAAACATTTCATTAAGTTTTTCTTCATATTTACTGTTTCGATAAATTTTTTCCTTAATGGCCTTTTCCACATGATCCTCTCCAATGATTGATGCGCCCTCAGAAGAGGCCCAGGCGTCAGCTTCATAGAGAATCTCCACAATTTGGTTAAAGCGGGAGCTGAGTTTTTTCTGGTGGTCTGCGATTCTTGAACTATACTCAATTACCCGTTTTACCGCATGTTTGTCAAAGTCCAGCAGTTCCTGTTCTTCACAGTGAGAGGAAATAAATCCTGCCATTTTCATCATATGATCCTTGGTTTTATCCATTTCCACGTCAAAATCCGACATGACTTTGAATAATTTTTTGAAATCCTCATCATAGGCAAATAATAACCGATATATATAAGGATCCCCGATCAATATTACTTTTACATCCAGTGGAATCGGTTCCGGCTTAATGCTGGAGGTCACCACTTGCCCCCATTGTTTACCCATATTCTCGATGTTGATTTCTCCGGTCTTTAAGGATCTTTTTAGAATTTGCCAAGCGAAGGGCTCTCTTAGGATTTCTCTGGCCTGGACAATCAAAAATCCTCCGTTAGCTTGATGTAAGGACCCCGGTTTAATCTGGGTAAAGTCGGTTCTCATGGCTCCCATCTCATTTTTATATTCAATCGCGCCTAAAAGATTGTAGTAGCTTGGATTGGTTTCCTGAACCAGAGGCGCCTGTTCTTTTTTCTTATTGTCAATAAATAGGTTCACTTGATAACGGTTCATAAAATTGCTTTTCGGTTTCATCTGCTTCAGCAGCATCTCCTGCGGACTCTGTGCCCCTTGGGATTTTCCGTTTTTAAATTGCTTGATATTTTCCAAAATATCCTGTTCAAGATCGTTTAAATAGTCAACAATTTTTTCCCGCTTACCATATCGCTTGATCAGATCTTTAATGTATTCATTAATAACAAAGTAACTGATCCTTTTTTCCAGTTTCTTGATCTCTTGCCGAGCCTCTTCCTCAACGCTTCGAAGCTCATTAAACAAATCAATTGTTTCAAGGTTCAGTTCCTCAGATTTTTCTCGAAGTTCCTGGATTTCTTCAGCACTAAGCTCTTCGTACTCTTCCTGACTCATCGGTTTTCCGTCGCTTAATGGTGCGGTTACCAGTCCCTGTTCGGTTTCCCGAAAAACAAAACCGTGTTTCTTGGCAACTTCATTCAATTTTTCAATGATTTCCTTATGCTTTCGCTGATATTGGCGATGGATCTCACTCTTTTGGGTTTCATAATCGGTTTTGGAAAAGGCATTGGGAATCTCTTCCAACAATTTGTCGATAACTTCTTCCAGTTCTTTTTTAAATTCCCTTGCGGTGCCGTTTTCCATGGAAAGAGCGGTAGGTTTATCGGGAGCTGTAAAGTTATAAACATATACCCAATCATCGGGAGCTTTCATTTCTTTTGCATGCTTCTCTGTAATAGACCGGGCATAACTATTCCTTCCCGTTCCGCTTAATCCGGAAACATACACATTATAACCTTTTTTCTTGACATTTAAGGAAAACTCCAACGCTTTTGCTGCTCGTTCCTGTCCGATGATGCCCTTAAGAGGTTTTAAGTCCGCCGTGGTTTCAAAATCCAGATCTTCAATTTTACAAAGACTCGTCAGTTTTTCCGGCTTTAATTTGAATTCTTCAAACATCTCTTCACATCCTTTTTCTAGTTTGTCTATTTATACCTCTTTTTTCAGATTTTAAAAGGTTTTTTTCAAATTAAATCCTAAAGCATTAAACCCAATCGAATTATGAGGATACTAAGTACTACAAAAAGGATGTTCTCCACCTTCCCTCCAGTTTTAATTTGACAGGGGAAACGGAATTTTTTTTCTGACGGCCAGAATAAACGGACCCCATGTTTTGTAAACATGTCCGAGAATATATGGGATGCCATAGCGATTCCAAAGATAATACTGTAATTATGATATCCGTAAAAATCAGTAATCTGATGGACTCCAAAGACAGTCAGTCCTAAAAATAATAAGGAATGAGAAATCCCTCTATGGGTACTGAACAATAAAAGCAGTAGAATAAACCCAATCCATATCAAAGGGTAATGTTCGTAATAATAAGCACCGGCTATGCAGAATATCCCTGCTAAGCCATGGGTGATATTGCGTAGCGTACGAAAACCTTTTTTGGCGAAGGATTTTGACATTACAAAACCCATAAAAATCATGAAAAGGACACCATAGAAGATCGGGGTATTCTCAAATAGATAGTACCCGATTACCAGCAGGACCCCTAACAGTACATACCAGATTTTTTCAATAAAATCCGACTTGATAATCCCAAAGCGCTTCGATAGCGTCGCCCCCTCCATATCCATGTCCGGAATCAGTGCCCCTAGCAGGACCAGCCCGATGGAAACGACATTTATTTCATGTTCAAAAAAAGACAAGCCAATAATTGTGCCGATAAAAAGCACGGCGAATACTCCTAATGCTGCGTGGGTTCTTCCCATCATGACGGTTCCCTCCAATACCGGGTTATATCCCCATTATATAACGAACGTTTGTTTCTATGCAAGGTTTTTCAATTCCTTTAGCTGATTTTTCCATAAAAATAACCACTTTTGGAAGTAAATCTACCAAAAGTGGCTGCTACTTTGTTTATCAATGTGAAAAAATCTTAGGGATTCATAATCTCCAACGGTTCCGCTACAGTAAATTCTGCTTCTGTCAGTTCTTTAATTTCCTCCAGGCTTACTTCCTTCGCCCGCTCTTTTAGGATAAGGCCTTGCTTGGTAACTTCAAATACGCCCATTTCCGTAACGATCAGATCCACTTCATTCTCCGCAGTCAGAGGTAGTTGGCACTGTTTTAAAATTTTCGGACGGCCCTTTGCCGTATGCTCCATGGCAACAATCACTTTTTTGGCACCGACCACTAAATCCATAGCTCCACCCATACCCGGAACCATTTTCCCTGGAATCATCCAGTTGGCAAGATTCCCTTGCTGATCCACCTGTAAGGCTCCCAAAACCGTAGCGTCCACATGGCCGCCACGGATAATCGCAAAGGAAGTGGCGCTATCAAAAAAAGCAGCGCCTTTTTTAACCGTCACATGCATACCACCGGCATTAACCAGATCCGGATCTTCTTTGCCCGCTTCAGGTACGCCACTCATCCCGATAAATCCGTTCTCCGATTGAAAGATGACTTCAACGTCCTCCTCAATATAGTTTGCTACTTTTGTGGGCATTCCGATTCCAAGATTGACAATGTCCCCATCTTTTAATTCTTTCGCCACACGCTGAACAATTCTCTCTCTCGCTTCCATTATACGTCCCCCCTTACAATATGATCTACAAAAATATGAGGCGTTGCCACATTGTTCGGATCAATATCCCCGACCTTCACCACTTCTTCGGCTTCAACGATGACACGCTTCGCTGCCATGGCCATAATGGGATTGAAATTTCTTGTTGAGTTTCGATACCAGACATTTCCCTTTTGGTCAACCTTGCTGCCTCGAATAAGAGCAACATCCGCTTTTATGGGAATTTCCAGCAAATATTCTTTCCCGTCGATTTCCACAATTTCCTTTCCTTCTTCCACCACGGTACCTACCCCCGTAGGCGTAAGAAATCCTCCAAGACCGGCGCCGGCGGAGCGGATTTGTTCTACCAGCGTTCCTTGAGGAATTAATCGGACATCCATTTCCCCGCTATGCATTTGTTTTCCCGACTCGGGATTTGTACCGATATGGGAGGTCATCACTTTTTTCACCTGTCTGTTTACCACAAGTTTTCCGATTCCTTGATCCGGGAAACCCGTATCATTGCATACAATAGTTAAGTCCTTAACCCCTTTTTTAATCAGTCCGTCAATCAGTCTATGTGGAGCTCCGTTTCCTAAAAAGCCTCCAATCATCACTGTCATCCCATCTTCGATATAGGAGATGGCTTCTTCAAGATCAATGATTTTTTCCATAATTGATCACTCCCCATTTTATATAATTATACCAATCTTTTGTCTTCTATTGTATTATAGGTTGGTTTTTTCTACAACGGGTTTTTTTATGGAAAACCCTTAACCTAGAACTTCCCGAATTATCCGCTCA
Source organism: Eubacteriales bacterium (assembly GCA_041642335.1). Lineage (GTDB taxonomy): Bacteria > Bacillota > Clostridia > Peptostreptococcales > T1SED10-28 > Isachenkonia. The sequence continues at coordinate 956 of JBEPWR010000002.1, read as the reverse complement.
CCATTCCTATGGGAGATTTTTTCGATCTCCCTTGAAGAAAACCCCGCCTTTTCCATCGCTGAAAGGAGTTGCTGAATTTCACCGATATTTTCAATCTCCAAGGTGCTGCTGATTCCGTCAAAGTCCGTTCCAAGAACCAAGGCATCAGTTCCGGCTACATTCGTGATATGTTTCATATGCCGGATCATCCCGTCAATTTTGCTGATCGGTTCGGTTCCTAGAAAATAATGGGCGAAATTGAGACCCGTAACTCCTCCCGCATTCCCAAGAGCCTTTAACATCTCATCGGATAAATTCCGGGGATGGGTTCTGACACTTCGGGCATTGGAATGGGAGGCGATAAAGGGCTGCTTCGAAATTTTCGCAACATCCCAGAACCCTCCGTCGGATAAGTGGGAAACATCAATCAGCATCCCCAGATCGTTCATCGCTTCAATTACTTCTTTTCCAAAGGGTTTTAATCCCCTATCCCGGTTTTTGTATTGAATATTCGGGAAACCGATTTGATTCTCATGATTCCATGTCAAGGTAATCAGGCGAACCCCCCGCTGGTAAAACTCCGATAGCTTATTAAAACTTCCCTCAATGGCTTCCCCTTCTTCGATCGTCAGAAAGGCAGATATTTTTCCGGCTTCCTCATTCTTCTCAAGCTCGTTTATTCCCTTGGCTAAGGCGATTTTCTTCGCATTTTTCATCATTTCCTCTTCAAATACTTCAAGCATCTCCATCGTGTATTCGAAGGGACTGCGGCCTTTTTCCTGGATGATATCCAGCTCAAAAAACAAGGCGAAAAATTGGGCTGATACCTCTCCTTGTTTCAGTTTTTGAACATCCACCTGGAAGTCATTTTTATCCAACCCGGCCTCCCCTTTGCTCTCCATAATTTGAAGCATCGTATCGCAATGAAAATCAATTACCTTCATAAGATCATCCTTTCAGTATTTCGATCATTTTAT
>JBEPWR010000001.1:0-49339 GCA_041642335.1 Eubacteriales bacterium | reverse complement strand
TGCTGCCCGGTCATAAGGGGAAGTCATAAAGTTTACGGGCTTTAGTCCGCCTTTGAAGTAGGGACCTACCGGTACTGCGAAAACCGAGAAAATATATTCCGGCGCAGGTCGAACGCCCAGGTTATGGCCTACACCGATTACAAAGGGTCGTAGGTATAGGGTTGCGCCGCTTCCATAGGGAGGCACAAAATGTTCGTTTGCCTTTACCACCTGTTTTACGGCATCAATAAACTTCTCTTCAGAGATCCCGGGCATTAAAACCCGTTCGCAGCTTCGATTGATTCTTTTTGCGTTTTGGTCCGGTCTAAAGAGCTGAATTTTTCCGTCTTTTCGTCGATAAGCCTTCATTCCTTCAAAACATTGTTGACCGTAGTGAAGCGCTGTTGAGGCTTCGCTAATACTGAGGTTGTTATCTTCCACCAATTCTCCGTCATCCCACTGTCCGTCCTTCCATCTGGAAATATAGCGGTAGTCGGTTTTCATGTAGCTAAAACCCAGCTTGCTCCAATCAATATCAACTTTTTTGCTCATCTAAATCCCTCCATAAAGTATTTTAAGTTTGAGAAATTTGTTATTCCCAATTACCATTAGTATATCATATTTTTAAAAAACTTGAGGGACCCTACAAAAAGTTTAACAATTCAAACATTCAAGCAAAAAAGTTGAACAAAGAGAATGTCTTATCACAACCGGGGAAATATGATAAAATACTGGTATACTCAAATCGAAAAAGGAGGTGTGGTCCATGAAAAGCAAAGTATTGATCATCAGCATCCTATTTTTAGGAAGTTTCACGCTTTTTATGGGAAGTTTCGAAACCGCCTCTGCAGAGAATCGGGAAAATCAATTTCGCTATAAATTACTAGAGGATGACACCGTGAGAATCCTTGGTTATGAAGGGGATCAAAGCGATACGATGGAAATACCCACCACCCTTGAGGGATACGACGTTACCGCCATTGCCGCCCAGGCTTTTCGAAATCAGGGACTAACACAGGTGGTGCTGCCGGCCCGTTTAATCCATATAGAGGAGTACGCCTTCGCTTATAACAAGATTGAAGCCGTAGAGCTGCCCGATACCTTAAAAGTTATCGACCAACGAGCCTTCGGACATAATCAGATAAGAAAACTACACATCCCGCCGTCATTAAGGAAAATCGACACATGGGCTTTTTTGTATAACAAGATCGAAGAAGTGCATTTCAGCCAGGGGTTGGAGAAACTCGGTACCGGAGTATTTCAAGGAAACAGCATAAGAGCCCTGATCCTTCCCCAGGGCCTAATAGAAATCGGAAATTTCGCTTTTGAAGGCAACCGGTTAGGAAAGGTAGTCTTTTCTGAATCGGTAGAGCACATCGGAGCAGGGGCTTTTCAAAACAATCGCATTGAAGAAATTTCCCTGCCTCAGAACCTGTCCTTTTTAGGGGAGGAAGCGCTGGCACACAATGAAATACACCGAGTGACATTTGCCGGCGGATTGGAGAGAATTTCTGAAAAAGCGTTTCAAGATAACAATATTGAGGAAATTGTTTTTCCCTTAGGCCTACGATTCATCGAGGCCTCAGCCTTTCAAGGAAATCATCTGCAGCGCCTCAGTCTTCCGATGGGAATTGAAGGAATCGAAGACTTCGCATTCTATCAGAATCGATTGCAGACCGTGGAACTACCGGAAACGCTTCGAAGCATTGGAAGATCCGCCTTTCATGAAAATCAAATAACAGCCCTTCGTCTTCCGGAAAGCTTAGAAGAGATCCGACGGGGAGCCTTTAGAGATAATCAGATCGAAAGAGTGGAGTTTTCTACAGGGCTTCGCAGTATTTCGGAAAATGCCTTTCGAAATAATCAGCTGGAAATAGTAGCGTTGCCTGATACCCTGGAAGTCCTGGGAAGATATGCCTTTGCGGAAAACCCCATCGAGGAACTGAAGATGCCTCCGGATTTACAGCAGAGCATAGTAATTGAAGAGATTATTGGATCGAAAGATGCTGATAAGGAAGAGTTGGAAGAGGAGATGGAAGTGGCCGGCGAAGAGGAGGAATCCCGGGAGAGGATCGGTTTTTTTCTCTTGTGGAAAAACCACCAGAACCTATTTGCATGGATCAGTATGATCATGATCCTTAGCGGGGTCGTACTGATCGGAAGATATCTATATAAGGAATTACAAAAAAACCCTTAAGGTTAGGATCCGACCATGGCCGACTTCGGATATATTTATATAATTGTGATGGAGCTCACAGAATGATAAGATAAAATCCCGTAGAATAAGAGATAGTTAAGGTGATAAGAAAAATACCAAAAGCATAATATTGAAAGGATGATTATGAATGAGTTTATTTGTCGGACCGATTCATCACTGGTTGTTTAATAAAATTAAAACCTTTGAAAAAATTGAACAAGAGGTAATTCGTTGGGCGGAAGCCGAAGGATTAAAGGGAGAAACCCTGGCAGAGGAAATATACGAAAAATACGGTGCACCCATCGGTGACCGGGAACTTGAGGATATTATCGACACCGGAAATATCCACGGCTGGCTGCAAGAGCAGATTTCACGGGCGGAGATCCGTCAGAGCGCGTTGATTTCCACTCTTTTAGAGAAGGATCCCAAGGGTATGGTGGAACTGGAAAAGATTTTTAGAAAAGAAGGAAGCCGTGTAGGCCAGCAGTTTGCAAAACAAAAGGAGAAAGATCAGAGCACCGCGGAAGGATTATTTGAAGGACTCCATGACTATTTACTGGAGGGCATGCCTTGTGACCGTGTTACGGAAGTTGTAGAGCAGAACGAACATGAGGTATTATGGAGAACGAATCAATGCCTTCATGAAAAATACTGGGAAGCGGTGAAATCCGATGTGCAAATCTTTTACCGCCTAAGAGATTCCTGGATTAAAGGCTTTATTGAAGCGGCCAATCCGGATTTCCGCTTTTACCGTGAAGCGCCCCTGGTACAAAAAATTCAAAGAGTCAAAGGCGAATAAAGCCAGTAGATCATAAATCATAAAGAAAGAAGGGATAAGATGAATGGAATTCAATTAATGGTCGAAGAGCATAAAACCATCAAGCGAATGCTGGCGGTGATGCGCAGTTACTGCCTAAGAATCATCAATGGGGAAGATGTGGACGGAGAAGACGTTTTCAAAATGATCGACTTTGTAAGAACTTACGCTGACCGCCATCACCATGGCAAGGAAGAGGACCTGCTGTTTAAGTTTATGACTGAGGAACTCGGATCTACAGCAGAAAAGCTTGTTAGAAACGGCATGCTTGTGGAACATGACCTTGGACGACTGTATATGCGAGAACTCGAAGAAGCCACACAAAAGATGCTACAGGGCGATGAGGAAGCGAAGGTGGATGTAATCGGCCATGCTATGTCCTATTACCACTTATTACAGCGTCACATCGATAAGGAAGACGGCATGGTTTATCAGTACGGAGAGAAGAATCTTTCTGCTGAAACCTTGGAACGGGTCAACCGGGAAACCGAGAAATTAGAAAAAGAGGCGGAGAAAAAAGGGATTCAGAAGAAATATGAAAGCCTTGTAAGGGAACTGGAAGCCAAGTATCTGGATTAATAGGCAGCGTCCGGATGAATATGAGGAAAAAAGAAAAAGACCCCGGTCTTTTTCTTTTTTTGGTTGTTACTTTTTTTAGGTACTGGGTAACTATAGTAATGAGATAAAATTAAAGGAGGTTTTTGTATGTCAAATTATCATGAGCCAGTGGAACTTTTGAGTGAAAAAGCCAAAAATATTACCCGGGCCATCAATAGTCTGAAAGAAGAGCTTGAAGCCGTAGATTGGTACAATCAACGGGTGGAAGCCAGTGAAGATGAAGAGCTGCAACAGATTATGGCCCATAATAGAGACGAAGAGATTGAGCACGCCTGCATGACCATTGAGTGGTTAAGAAGAAATATGGATAAATGGGACGAAGAGCTGAAAACCTATTTATTTACCGATCAGCCCATCATCGAAGCGGAAGAAGGCGCGGAAGGTTCCGAAGAAAGTGGAGGAAAACCCCCGAGTACCGGATTGAATGTGGGGAAATTAAAATAACAACCGCCATAGGAAGAAAAAACATGCTTAAATAGAATATAAAAGGAGGAGAAATATGGATATTTTAAAAAGAACCATCGCACCATTAACGGAGGAAGCTTGGAATGAAGTGGATGAACGGGCGATTGAAGTGCTTCGATCCCATTTAACGGCTAGAAAAGCCGTACATGTGGAAGGCCCGAAAGGCTGGGACTACACGGTGGTACCGGAAGGACGTCTTGCCCTTGTGGAAGATGAAAATGATGTGAAAACCGGAGTTTACAAGTCCACTCCCTTAGTGGAAGCAAGAGTCAGCTTTGAACTGGACCGATGGGAAATGGACAACCTGGTTCGAGGTGCAAAAGACGTGGAGCTTGAAGCACTGGAAGACGCCGTGCATAAATTGGCGGTTTTTGAAGAAGAGGCAATTTATAACGGATATGATAAAGGACAGATTACAGGATTGAAGAAATCCAGTGATCAGGAAACCTTGAACTTTGGAGACGATGCAAAAACCATCCTGGAAATGATTGCAAAAGGACTAATTATGCTGCAGGATGCCTTTGCTGAAAAACCCTACAACCTGGTAGTGGGAGACGAGGCCTGGAAACGAATCAACCGGGAGTCTAATAATTATCCCTTAGTAAAACAGGTGGAAGAACTGATCGGTGGAAAGGTGATCTACAGTAAGGTCGTGGAAGGGGCATTTTTACTTCCGGAAGATCATGACGATCTGGAAATGACCATTGGTCAGGACTACTCCATTGGTTATGAGTCCCATACGGATGAAAAAGTACGACTGTTTATCACAGAATCCTTTGCCTTTAGAGTATTGGATCCTGCGTTAATCATTAATTTCACCCTATAAGTTTGAGGATCCGGATGGATATTATCAAAATGAGAACATCAAAATCCCCGGTTCCCCGGTTAAAACAGCGGGTAAAATAAAAAGCACGCTTAAATTATCAAAATGATTGATTTTTATCATTTTGATAATTTTTTTGCCCTTTTTTATAGGGGTTTATGATAGAATGGTAGGCAGAGACTGGAAATCCTAAGGTTTTTTTTGGCACGGAAATTGCAATCTAAGATAGCAGATGAAATTTCTGACCTTAGGAGGGATTTGATGAAAACCATCATACTGGAAACACTAAAAAAAGAGATCAAACCGGCAACCGGTTGTACGGAACCCGTAGCGGTGGCCTATGGGGCAGCATTAGCCAGGGAACTGTTGGAAGAGGAATTACAGGAAATCAAGGTGGTTGTAAACTCCAATTTATACAAGAACGGAATCGGTGTATTTGTGCCGGGAACCACCAAAAAAGGCCTTCACTGGGCGGCGGTAATTGGCGCCTTGCTAGGAGAGGCAGGAAAAGAATTGCAGGTATTGGAAAACATTCCGTCGGATAGCGAGAGCATCGGGCAGGAATTTCTTAGAAAACACAAAGTGACGGTGGATTATCTCGAGAAAAAGCCGGAGGTTTATATCGAGGTTAAGGCCTTCGGGAAGAGTGCCCATAGCCGGGTGGTCATCAAAAACCGTCATGGGAATGTAGTGCTCAAAGAAAGAAACGGAGAAGAAATTTTTCGAAAGGAAGAGAGTAGCCGACAAAAAGAGCCCTGGGAATTCCAGAAGAAAGCGTTAAATCTTAAAGTCCTGATGGAATCCATAAAGGAACTGACAAAAGAGGAGTTGGATTTTTTACTGCCGGTAATTGAGAAAAATTGCCGTATTGGAGAAAAAGGAAAATCTGAAAAACTCGGATTGGGCGTGGGCTACAGCCTAAATCAGTTAATGAGAAAAAAACGTATCGGAGAGGATGCATTAAATGAAGCGAAGGCCTTAACGGCAGGGGCTTCTGATGCAAGGATGTCCGGGGAACCTTATACCGTATACAGCTGTGCAGGAAGCGGGAATCAGGGTCTGGCAGCTTCCCTGCCGGTGATCGTTATGGCAAGAGAACTGAAAATTCCGGAAGAGGAATTACTGCAAGGACTGGCGCTTAGTTTTATGGTAACCATTTATGTAAAGCATCACATCGGCAGACTATCGGCGCTTTGTGGCTGTGGAATTGCAGCCGGTGTTGGAAGTGCAACGGCAATCGGAGCTTTTTTGCAGATGAGAACCGAAGAGATCGAAGAAGGGATCCAAAATGTCATCGGAAATCTTACGGGAATGATCTGTGACGGGGCAAAACCGGGCTGTGCCTTAAAACTCTCGACTTCCGTAGGTGCGGTTATGGAAATGATGCTTCTGGCGAAGGAAGGCACCCATATCTCAAAAAATGAAGGGATTATCGGCAAAACCCTGCAGGAAAGCATTCTAAACTTAGGAAAACTCAGTGTGGAAGGCATGGGAAGCGCCGACGATTTGATCCTGAAAATGATGGTGGCACAAAATCAGTAAATGAAGAGGGGAATGTCATGGACCAGAAAAAAAGGAAGTTACAAGCCATAAAGGAAACCGTGGAGCAGATTGCGGAAGTGATTTCCATGGTTTTAGGCATTGAAGTAACAATTATTGATCAAGGGGGAGAACGTCTTTATGTGACCGGAAATTATAAAAACACCATTGAGCCTTATGTTTCCCTGGACTCTGTATTTTCCGAGGTGCTTGAGGGCAAAAATGATCCTTCCGTTACGGAAAAACTGAAATCGATGACCTGCAGGGACTGCTCTTACCGGGATAAGTGTCTGGAGCTTGCAAACCTGTGTGCACCGATAACCGTGGACGGTGAAATTCTCGGCTTAATCAGTCTGATTGCCTTTGACGATGATCAGCGCCAACGCCTTGTCAATAATCAGATCGCCTATCGAAAATTTATCGAAAAAATGGCGAATTTTCTAGAGAGTAAAGTAATTGAAGAGCAGTCCAAGCACCAGATTTCCTTTCAGAAGGTTCAGCTTGAGGCAATTCTCAATGGCGTGGATGAAGGGATTATCAGTGTCAATGCCGAGGGAGAAATTCTGTTTCTCAACGAGAATGCGGAAAAACTGTTGGAAAGTTCCGAGGAACAGTTAAAGGGCCGGGGATTATCCCAGGTGTTCCAATACTTTGAACGAATCGAAAAAGCCCTTAAAGAGAGCCACTACACCACAAAAAAAGAGGGCCGTCTGATTACCAAACCCCTAGCCTCAAAGCTCGGAAATTCTTCGAGGTTTTTTCTGGGAAACTATAATCCGGTACGAAAAGAAGGAACGGATATCGGGGGCATTTTGAGTTTCCGTCCCTATAAAGATATTTACCAGATGGCTCAGGAAGTGCATAAAGAAGAGTCTTTCGTAGGTTTCGATTCCATTGTGGGTCGCAGCCGGGCCCTGGAAGATACGGTAAGACTCGCAAAAATGGCGGCGAAACAAAGCTCCACCGTCCTGATTCAGGGAGAGAGCGGTACGGGAAAGGAAATGTTTGCAAAGGCCATCCATCTGGCCAGTCCACGAAGAGAGAGAAAATTTATTCCCATCAACTGCGGATCGATCCCGGAGCAATTACTGGAAAGTGAGCTTTTCGGATATGAGCCCGGGGCTTTTACCGGGGCGAATAAAAAAGGAAAAGCAGGAAAATTTCTTATTGCTGAGGGCGGGACCATCTTTCTGGATGAGATTGGAGATATGCCGATGAACCTTCAAGTGAAACTTCTACGGTTCTTAGAAGACGGTTTTATTGAACCCTTGGGATCCACAAAACCCAAATATGTGGAGGTCCGGGTAATAGCCGCGACCAATCAAGATTTGGAAGAGCTTATGAAAAGAAAAGCTTTCAGAGAGGACCTGTTTTATCGTTTGAACGTGATTCCGGTTACGCTGCCGCCGCTTAGAGAGCGAAAAGAAGATATCGAGACCTTAGCGGAGATGTTTCTTCGCCGCTATGAAGAACGTTTTGAAAAACAGGCGAAACACCTATCGGCGGAAGCAAAGAAAATTCTTCGGGAATATTCCTGGCCGGGAAATGTGCGGGAGTTGGAAAATTGTATGGAGTATGCCTTAAATGTTGCAAAGACCCAAGTAATTAACAAAGAAGATTTGCAACAGCGGGTTTGGAAAAAGGAAGCCGAAGGGGAACCCTTTGAATCGGTGGAACCTTTGGAAGTCCTGGAAAAAAGAATGATTAAAAAAGCGCTGAACTCCTGCAGAAATACCAAAGAGGCTGCGGAGGCTCTGGGAATCGGCCAGGCGACGATTTATCGAAAGATGAAAAAGTATAATATCCATTAACGTGATAAAGTATTGACAACATCCTGGGGAAAGATTAAAATAAAGGCAATAAGAGGCGGACAAACATTGCCTACAAGAGGAGACGGTAATATGGAGATTGTGGAAATCCTAAAAGCCTTGGGAGATGAAACCCGGGTTCGAATTTTACATCTGATTCAGGAAAAACCCCTATGTGTCTGTGAAATCCAGGAAGTCCTAAAAATTTCGCAGTCCAATACTTCGAGACATCTGATTAAACTAAAGAATGCGAAATTGATACGGGGTGAAAAAAAAGCGCAGTGGGTATACTATTCCTTGGATCGTGAAACCTTTCAAACCTATTCTTTCCTGGATGAACTCTTAAGGAACTTGAATACCCATAAGGCCCTGGAACAGGACCGAAGGGCATTAAGAGACCTACAGGAAAAAGGTTTATCCTGTAAAGAGCTGACAAAAGATTAGACTTTCCTCTACAGGAAAGTCTTTTTTTAAAGGCACGGAATGAAGAAAGGGAAAAAATCAAACTAAGAGAGGAATAAAGTTATGAATGCAGAAATTTTATCCGTGGGAACAGAACTGCTCCTAGGGGACATTGTCAATACCAATACCCAGTATATCGCCAAAGGACTGGCGGAGTTAGGGATCAATGTATATCGCCAGTCCGTAGTGGGGGACAATGCCCTTCGTTTGAAAAAAAGTATTGAAGAAAGTCTTCAGCGGGCGGACCTTTTGATCATCACCGGGGGTCTGGGACCGACGAAGGATGATCTTACCCGGGAAGTTACCGCTGCGGTGCTTAAGAAAAAACTTATGCTGGACGAAAACATTTTGCAGGGAATTCAAGATTTTTTTGACCGAATCCAGGTAACCATGGAGGAAAACAACAACAAGCAGGCGTATTTGCCGGAAGGAGCAATCCCGCTGGAAAATCCCAATGGTACAGCACCGGGAGTACTGCTGGAAACCGGGGGGAAAACCGTCATTTTGCTTCCGGGACCACCCAGAGAGCTTCAGCCCATGTTTGATCATCAGGTTAAGCCCTATCTTCAGCAATTTTCCCAGGGCATTGTGAAATCCAGGGTCTTAAATATTTTCGGGATCGGAGAAAGTACGATGGAGACGAAGATCCTTGATCTAATTGAAATACAGGAGAATCCCTCCATTGCTCCTTATTGTACGGAGGAAGGGCTGATCCTTCGAATCACCGCTAGAGCCCATGAAGAAAAAGCAGCAGATGCCTTGATTGATTTGTTGGAGAAAAAAGTCCGGGAACGTTTGGGGGAGTATATTTATGCGGTGAATCATCAAAGTATGGAAGCGGTCGTTGTGGAGGCCTTGAAAAAAAAGAATTATACCCTTGCAGTGGCGGAATCCTGCACCGGAGGCATGGTTTCCGCAAGGATTACCAATATTCCCGGAGCGTCACAGGTTTTTCCTCTGTCCATCATTACGTACAGCGAGAAGTCAAAGCGCACCTTTCTCGGAGTTTTAGAAGAAACCCTTAAGCAGCATGGGCCAGTAAGCGAAGAAACGGCGGTTGCGATGGCAAAGGGCATACGGAAACAAGGGGAAACCACCATGGGACTGTCGATCACCGGGATTGCAGGTCCCAGCGGAGGAACGGCGGATAAGCCGGTAGGCCTTGTGCATATGGCCTTGGATTTCAACGGGGAGATTTATCATGAGAAAAAATACCTGCTGGGAGATCGAAACCGGATCCGGAAATACGCGGCAAAACATGCCCTGAATCTTATTAGAAAAGCGGTGAAGGAAGAATGAGCAAAAAAAGAGTACTGATTATCGGTGGTGGTGCCAGCGGCCTGGTTGCAGGGATTTCTGCCGCAAGAAAAGGGGCAGGGGTCACATTGATCGAAGGCCTGGATCGCGTGGGAAAAAAAATTCTTGCAACGGGAAACGGGCGCTGTAATTTAACCAATATTACCACCGGGACAAGGCACTATCATGGCAAGAATCCGGAATTTATTGAAGGCGCCCTGTCCCAGGCGGATGTGGAAGAGACGCTTCGTTTCTTTCAGCTTTTGGGCCTTGAGACCAAGGTGGAGGAAGATGGGAAAGTCTATCCCCTGTCAGACCAGGGCAGCAGTGTATTAGACCTTTTGCGGTATGAAATCGATAAGCTCGGGGTCCATCAGATACTCGGAGATCCGGTGGTAAGGCTGGAGAAAAGAAAAAATCAGTTTGTCGCAGGTACGAAATCCGGGAAAGAGCTGACGGGAGATCGCGTAATTCTTGCGACGGGAGGAAAATCAGCACCAAAGCTCGGTTCCGACGGAAGCGGTTATGAACTGGGCCAGGGTTTGGGCCACTCCTTAACCCCTGTTTTTCCGGCACTGGTTCAAATAAAATGTGGGAATCGCAGCTTTCGAAGTATGAAAGGCGTGAAGATCCAAGGAAGTATCAGCCTGGAGTCCGAAGGAAAGATTCTAAGGAAAGAAACCGGGGAAGTGCTTTTTACGGACTATGGAATCTCCGGTCCCCCGGTGTTGCAACTCAGCCGTGGGGTGCAGGAATGCCTGGAGCAGAAAAAAACAGCTCAAGTGATTCTGGATTTTTTTCCGGGAGCCACAAAAGAAAAGCTTTATGAAACCCTATGGATGCTTTTTAGCCTGGACGCTGACAAACCTTTGGATTTTAGCCTGGTTGGGCTACTCAATAAAAGAGTCATTCCCGTGATTATGAAAGAAGCGGGAATGAAAGAACTGAAAAAGCCCTGTGGGAGGGTTCAGGATCATGAGGTGCAAGGACTGGTAAGGGTATTAAAAAGCTGTCGGCTGCAGCCTACCGGAACTCTTTCCTGGAAGGACTCTCAGGTTACCGCCGGAGGTTTTTGTACCAAAGAAATTCATGGAAAAACCCTGGAATCCAAAATAGTGGAAGGGCTGTACTTTACCGGCGAAGTGCTGGATATCGATGGAGACTGTGGAGGCTTCAATTTGCAGTGGGCCTGGTCTTCCGGAATTATCGCTGGGGAGCGGGCTGCGAACGGATAAACCCCAAGAGTTGCCGACCTTTCGGGTCCGGCAGCTCTTGGGGTTTATCCTTCTGTTTTTTAATTTAGAATTATTCTTTTGGAAATCGTAAATAGAAATGATTCCCTTCATCGTCTACGACTAAATCGATGGAGCCCTGATGCTTTTCAACCAGATCCTGAACCATATATAAGCCGAACCCGTCACCGGTTTTTTTGGTGGTAAAACCTTTTTCGAAAATCCGGTTTTGATCTTCCTTCGGAATCAAGGGCAGATTGTTGCTGATCTTAAAGACATAAGCCTCCTTCTCTTCAAAAAGCTTGATCGACAAGACCCGGTGTTTATCGGGATAAGGCTCCATGGCCTCGAAGGCATTTTTAATTAAATTGCTTAAGGCCTTGACCAAGTCATAAATATTGATCGGGATCGATGATGGAAGCTCAGAGGTTTGAATATGAACTTCAACATCCCGTTCTTTGGCCTGCAGTAAAGCATCATACATCACGACTTCAAGTTCCGGGATGCCGATTTCATAGGTATCATAAATCATTTTTCCCTGACCGGAAATTTTATTGAGATATTTCAAGGCCCGGTCTCCATGACCAAGCTGGATAAGTCCCTGAATGATCTGCAAGTGATTGGAGAAATCGTGTTTGTACATTCTCAGTTTCTCATTGAGCTCTTCGCTTAAGGTTAAGCGATAGCTGGCAGTTTCTTTTTCCGTGGCGATATTGGAAATGATAATGATTTCCACAAAAACCCAAACGGATATTAAAGTACTGATAAGAATCATCAGGTAGAGATTTAGCCGCAGGGGCCCTTCAATAGACTGGGTCAGCGTAGATTCCGGAATCCTTGCGGTCAACCGTCCCGGGAAGGAATCAAGCAAAACATCGTAGTAGGTGATGGATTCGCCATCCACGTCCGCTGTCATGAAGTTTTCCGACTCGAAAATTTTAGTGCGAAGATCCTCGGGGATAGAATTCGAATCCTCCATAAGAAAACTTTGGGCTTGATCACTCCATAGGCTTACATCCCCACCTTCGCCGATAAAAACATTATCATAAAGCTCGGAAAAGCTGTTTTGATCAATGATGGAGACCATATAGCCGACCAGTGCATTGCCCTCAAGATTTTGAAGGCTTTGGACATAGAGCAGGCTTTGGGGATGCACCGAAGGATCGTCGGACTGTTCAATATACTCCGGAGGGTGAACCTCCTCAAAGGGTAAAAAATGCCAGCCATCCTCTAATGACTCGGCTAGAAGGTCCTGATAAAATGCGGTTTCCGCAAAATTCTCGTGCCAGACACCTTCCGTAACGAACCGATCCCCTTCCAAGGTAAAGATACTGCTCTGTCGTACATAGACCGAAGCATTGTCGATATCCGAAAGCTGTCGGTTCATATAATCCTGGAAATTTGCCTGCGCCTGTTCCGGAAGTATGTGATAATCCTCCACCCCTTTTTGAATACCCGGTTGGTTCGACCGCTCTTCGAGGAGTTTTCCCATCGTTACAGCGGTTTGATCAATGGAATCACCGGTTCTTTTCAGGGATTCTTCAATGCTTACCAGTTTATCTTCTTTAACGGCGCTTACGGTTTGTCGTTGAATAAAAAAAACATTAAATAAAATCGGAAGATAAATCAATATTAAAAAAAGCGCCAGCAGGCGAATCTGCAAGGGGCGTTTATCCTTTATCAAGTATAGAATTTTTTTCACAGGGTTCACATCCTTCAATTATTGAAATGTCTTTAGGCTTAAGTATAGCCGTAATTACGACAAAATTCAACAAAATTTAACAAAAGGGAGGGAAGAAATTTTAACAAAAGGGGTTTGGGAAAAAACAAAAAAAACACAGGCACAAAAAAGGTGGTGGAATCCATAATAAAAGCAAAGTCAACAGGTGATCCCACAGGAAAAAGAACCTGCCAATTTCAACGATGGTAAGGATAATTGATGGATTGAAATCTGAAGAGTGCTAAAAATTTTTAAGGTTTACACAAATTCCCCCTATAAAAAGATCGTTTTTTTTACTATAATAATAATATGTGCAAGTTCATAAAAAACTTTCTTTGATTTGTTAAAAGTACATCAATATTATATAAAGGGAGGAATGAAAATGAAAAGAAGAACACAAACGATGGATGGTAATGCAGCCGCTTCTTATGTATCCTATGCGTTTACCGACGTGGCCGCAATCTATCCGATTACCCCTTCATCAAACATGGCAGAAAATGTGGATGAGTGGAGTGCCAATGGCAAAAAGAACATTTTCGGACAACAGGTACGGGTTTCCGAACTGCAGTCTGAAGGCGGGGCCGCAGGAGCGGTTCACGGATCCCTACAGGGAGGAGCTCTTACCACAACCTACACCGCATCTCAAGGGTTACTGCTGATGGTTCCCAATATGTATAAAATCGCCGGGGAATTATTGCCCGGGGTATTTCATGTAAGTGCAAGAGCAGTAGCAGGACATGCCTTATCGATTTTCGGAGATCACTCAGATGTTATGGCAACACGGCAAACGGGATGTGCGATGCTTGCATCAGGAAGCGTCCAGGAAGTGATTGACCTTGGGGGAATTGCCCACTTAGCGGCAATTGAGTCCAGTGTACCCTTTGTTCATTTCTTTGACGGTTTCAGAACCTCTCATGAAATGCAGAAAGTGGAACTTCTTGAATACGATGAGTTGGAATCGCTGGTAAACAAGGAAAAAATCAGCGCCTTCAGAAACAAATCCTTAAATCCGCAAAGCCCGGTTCTTCGGGGAACCGCCCAAAATCCCGATGTGTTTTTCCAAGCCAAGGAAGCATCAAACCCTTACTATACCGACTTACCCGATGTAGTAAACGGCTTTATGGAAAAAATCAGTGAAAAAACCGGACGGGACTATAAACCCTTTACCTATTACGGCGCGGAAGATGCAGAACGAATCGTTATCGCGATGGGTTCCGTAACGGAAACCATTGAAGAAACCGTGGACTATCTAATGGAAAAAGGCGAGAAAGTCGGAGTAATTAAAGTGCACCTTTACCGACCCTTCTCAGCAAAGTATTTCTTTGATGTATTCCCAAGTACCGTAAAGAAGATTGCGGTAATGGACCGGACAAAAGAACCCGGTTCTTTAGGAGAACCCTTATACCAGGACATCCAAAGCGTGTTCTATACAAAAGAAGACCGCCCGATGATTGTTGGCGGAAGATATGGACTCGGCTCTAAAGATACTACTCCAAGCCAGATCAAAGCGGTATTTGACAATTTAACCAAAGAGACGCCGAAAAACGGCTTTACCGTAGGAATCAAGGATGACGTAACCCACCTTAGTCTAGACATGGAAGATAAAATTGTAACCGAACCCGAAGGAACCATCCGATGTAAGTTCTGGGGACTTGGATCCGACGGTACCGTAGGAGCAAACAAAGAAGCGATTAAGATTATCGGAGAGAATACCGATAAGTATGCCCAGGCCTACTTCTCCTACGATTCCAAAAAATCCGGCGGGGTTACGGTTTCTCACTTAAGATTCGGAGACGAACCGATCCGGTCCACCTATTTAATCGATGAGGCCGATTATATCGCCTGTCACAACCAGGCCTATGTAAATCAGTATGATTTATTAAAGGGTCTGAAAAAAGGCGGAACCTTCCTGTTGAACTGTATATGGTCACCGGAAGAATTGGATGAGAAACTGCCGGCAAATATTAAAAACTATATTAAGGAAAATGATATCAATTTCTACACCCTAAACGGTACCAAGATTGCTCAGGATATCGGTCTTGGAAATCGAATCAATATGGTAATGCAGTCCGCATTCTTTAAGCTCTCTAAGGTTATTGACGTAGACGAAGCCGCAGAGTTCCTTAAAAAAGCGATTGTAAAAGCCTATGGATCCAAGGGTGAAAAAATTGTGGAAATGAACCAGAAAGCCGTGGATGAAGGGATGAATGCCCTTGTGAAAATCGAAAAAGACCTTATCAATGACTGGTCTGAAACCGGATCAAGCCAAGGAACATCCGGCAAAAAACCGGCATTTATCACGGATATTCTAGAGCCGATGAATGCACAAAAGGGAGATGAACTTCCCGTCAGTGCTTTTGCAGATCGGGCAGACGGTACCTTCCCACTGGGAACTACCCAGTACGAAAAACGGGGAATTGCCGTAAACGTTCCGGAATGGCAAAAAGATAAGTGTATTCAGTGTAATCAATGTGCCTATGTTTGTCCTCACGCGGTTATTCGTCCGATAATTCTTACAGAAGAAGAACGAAAAAATGCACCACAGGAAATGGAAACCTTAAAGGCGATGGGTAAAGAATTCGCCGAATATGAATACAAAATTCAAGTGTCGCCTCTGGACTGTACCGGATGCGGAAACTGTGTAGAAGTCTGTCCTGCACCAAAAGGAAAGGCCCTGGTTATGGAGCCGATGGAAGAGCAGGCGGCTAAGGAAAAAGAGAACTGGGATTATGCTATGTCCCTAGAGAATCGGGCACACTTAACCAATACGGAAAATCTTAAAGGATCACAGTTTAAGAAGCCACTCTTTGAATTCTCCGGAGCCTGTGCCGGTTGTGGGGAGACTCCTTATGTGAAGTTGATTACCCAACTTTTCGGTGATCGAATGGTTATCGCCAATGCCACCGGTTGTTCTTCAATCTATGGAGGAAGCGCACCATCCGTACCATACTGCCAGAATGAAGACGGACAAGGTCCTGCCTGGGCAAACTCTTTATTTGAAGATAATGCAGAGTACGGCTATGGAATGAAACTTGCGGCAATGCAGATTCGGGATAAGATTGAAGACCTGATGAAGGAAGCCGATGTGTCTGAGGAACTGGAAAAAGCTTTCCATAAATGGTTGGATAAGAAAGAAGACGGAAAAGGATCCAAGGAAGCCACCATTGAAATGCTGCCACTTCTTGAAAAAGAAAAGGACGTAGCGGAAGTTGCAGAAATTCTTGAGAAGAAAAACTATCTGATTAAGAATTCCCAGTGGATTCTTGGTGGAGACGGATGGGCATATGATATCGGCTACGGCGGATTGGATCATGTACTGGCATCCGGTGAAGACGTTAACGTATTGGTAGTGGATACCGAAGTGTACTCCAATACCGGCGGACAGTCTTCAAAAGCCTCGCCAACAGCAGCGGTTGCAAAGTTTGCAGCATCCGGTAAGAAGACGAAGAAAAAAGATCTTGGCTTAATGGCAACAAATTACGGATATGTCTACGTTGCACAGATCGCCATGGGCTCCGATAAAAATCAGGCATTAAAAGCCATTAAAGAAGCGGAAGCTTATGACGGACCATCCTTAATCATTGCCTATTCCCCATGTATCGCTCACGGAATCAAAAGCGGTATGGGAACTACGCAAAGACAGCAAAAAGACGCGGTGGAAGCAGGGTACTGGCACCTTTACCGATTCAATCCGGTGCTTAAGGACCAGGGTAAGAATCCATTTGTACTGGATTCCAAAGAGCCTACCAAATCCTTCCGGGACTTCCTGATGAGTGAGGTTCGATATTCATCCTTAACCAAGACCTTCCCCGAGGTTGCAGAGGAATTGTTTAAGCGTTCCGAGGAAGAAGCGATGGAAAGATATCAAACCTACAAAAAGTTATCGGAACAATCCTAAAGAGCAATAAAAAATTCAGAGAAATTACCAAAAGGCAGGGACTTTGTTCCCTTGCCTTTTTTTTTAATAAGAGATAAAATAGTACAATATATTGAAAAATCAAAAAAATCTCTGGAATAGGAGAAACACAATGAATAAAAAAGTCCTGAAGGATGTCCTGCTTCTTGTCATTATTACCGTATTTGCCGCACAGCTAAGGGTGCATCCCTTTGATACAACCTTTCGAATCGGTCTTGGTGTTATTGTGTTTGCCATGGGTTGCTTATATAAAAAGAAGATTCCGGTCCTTCTGACCGGAATACTGGTATCGGTAGCGATTCTGGGCTTTCGAACTTCCATCAGTGTATGGACCGGGGAGCTTAGTGTAGCGGCGGCCTTTCTGGATCATATTCCGGGGTCACTGTATTATACGTTTTTTGCGGTGTTACTGAAATATTCCAATGTCCTTACCCTGGAAAATCATCCGATTCACCGGGGGGTAGCCCTGGGGTTTATCGACTTTGCATCCAATCTGTTCGAGATAGGGCTTCGATTTTTAATCCTGCGGGAATTTATCGGGGGGTCCTCCTTTTTTATGCACCTTCTTAGTTTACTGATTATCGGTATGCTCCGAATGTTTTTTGTAACGGGCCTCTACTCCACCACACAAAATCAGCGTTTACGGTTGATGCGAAGGGTGGAAAAGGGCAAGTTTGAGGAGTTGGTACTATTAACGAGCTCCTTGCAGGCCGAGGTTTTTTATCTTCAGAAATCCTCCCGGGACCTGGAGGGTTTGACAAAAGAGAGTTATGACATATATAAATCCCTGATGGAGAAGAATGAGCGGGAGCTGGGTAAAAAAGCGCTGCATATTTCACGAATGATGCATGAAATGAAACATGATTATACCCGTATCAATACAGGGCTGAAAAAACTTTTGAAGACCCCGGAACGTACGGAGTACACTTTTTCCGAAATTCTGGATTTATCGGTCAAAGTACATCAGACCTAGAGCCAGGATCTGGATAAACATATTCATTTCACAAAAAACCTGGAATTGGACTTTCATCCGAAGGATCCTCTGGTATGGACCTCGATTCTAAACAACCTCATTGCAAATGCGGTGGAGGCGATTGTTCGCAGAGGAAATATCCACGTGGATCTTAAAAAGCAGGGGAAGGAAGTGATTTTAACGATCAGGGATAATGGCAGCGGAATTTCTTCAAAAGATGTAAATCATATATTCGTACCGGGATTTTCCAATAAGCTCGATGAAGCTTCCGGTTGCTACTCCAACGGACTGGGACTTTCCCATGTGGAGAACTTAGTGGAATTTTTTAATGGAACAATCGAGGTTTCCAGTGAAAAAGGAAAAGGGACGACCTTTATGGTCAAGGCGGATCAACAAAACGTAATTCGAGGTGATGACAGTGAAGGATGAAAATAAAATACTGGTAGTGGACGATGATTCCGGTGTTCGAAGAATGATTTCCAATATTATCGAAGAAGAAGGCATTGGTCAGGTGATTGGCGAAGCCCGGGACGGAATAGAGGCGGTGGACCTTGTACTGGATCTAAAGCCGACCCTTGTGATGATTGATCTTTTAATGCCCGAACTGGACGGGATAGAGACCATAAAGAAGCTTCGAAATTCCGGATACGGAGGTTCCTTTGTTCTTTTGTCGAAAATTACCGATAAAATGATGGTCCGGGAAGCCTATCTGGCCGGGGTGGAATTTTATATTCACAAACCCATTAACAAAGAAGAAGTCTGTCATGTGGTAAAAAAGATCCTCCGCTATAAAGGATTGGAAAAAACTTTTCAGAATCTGCAAGTTTTCTTTAACAGCCAAGAAAGCAGCAACCATTCTTCTAGGTATGGTCCAAAGGGATCATCGGGAAGTCTAGTAAAAAGCAAAAGATTCAATGGGATTGCGGAAAATATTATTATGGATCTTGGAATATTAAGCCAAAGCGGCAGCAGTGATCTTCTTGAAGCGATGAGTATTCTCTCGGTGTTACAATATCCGGAAGATATTAAGCTGCTGCAAAACCTCAAAGGCCTATATGAAAAAATCGGCTTGAACTACGAAAAAAAAGGGAATAAAGATGTGGCCCGCAGTGAAAAGGCGATTGAAAGAAGAATGCGCCGGACGATAGAATATGCCTTAAGTAATCTTGCCAATCTGGGGATTGAAGATTACCATCATCCGAAATTCGAACGCTTCGGCCATCGGTTATTCGACTTTTCAACGATTCGGGGGGAGATGCTGAGAATTCGGGGAGAGACAGATAAAAAACCGAAGATCAATATCAAACGGTTTTTAGAAGGCATGCTGAGGGAAGTGAAGCAGGAGGATTTGTAAAAGGCAACATAAGTAAGTCATCACAGCAACTTATTCAGACAATTTAAACTTTTTGAACTATTCTGTGTAGGATTTTGTAGTTTCTCGTCGGTTTTATCGTCGTCGTGGATATAATGAAAGTACAGTATTATTTTTTCTTGTTCTGTGCAAGTAATTTATCTAAGGAGGAGTGAAATTCATGAAGAAGCGAAGAATATTAATTTTGTTACTGATCAGCATGTTTGTATTATCCATTTTTATGGTAGGTTGTGGAGAAGAAGAGAACGGCGATGTCGAAGACGGATCTCAAAGCCCGGACAGGGTAGCCATAGCTACCGGTGGTACGACCGGAGTATACTTCCCGCTAGGGGGAGCCTTTGCCAACATCATTTCGGATAATGTTGACGGCGTAACAGCCAATGCGGAATCTACAGGAGCCTCTGTAGAAAATATCAATCTGTTAAATGATGGTGATGTGGATTTTGCCATGGTTCAAAACGATATCTCCTATTATGCCTATGAGGGTATTGAAATGTTTGGAGAAGAGGATCCCGTGGAAAACATTCGAGGTCTGGCAACCCTATATCCTGAAACAATTCAGATTGTTGCGGATGCTGGGGCAGGTATCGAAAGTGTTGAGGATTTAGCAGGAAAAACCGTAGCGGTAGGAGCTCCGGGAAGTGGTACGGAAGCCAATGCCCGACAAATTTTAGCAGCCCATGGTCTTACCTATGATGATATTACTCCGGACTATTTGTCCTTTAGTGAAGCTTCAGACAACCTTCGGGACGGAAATGTGGATGCGGCTTTTGTAACCGCAGGAACTCCAACTGCAGCAATTACCGACCTTTCAACACAACATGATGTGGTGCTGCTTTCTCTTTCTCAAGAGATGATTGATGAGATCATTGCAGAGTACCCCTACTATGCCCAGGTTGAGATCCCAGCTGGAACTTACCGGAATCAGGACGAAGCAGTGGATGTAGTAGCGGTAATGGCAATGCTTACCGTAAGAGCAGAGCTCTCCGAAGACCTGGTATACGAGGTTACAAAAGCCTTGTTTGAGAATTTAGAGGATCTTGAAAATGCCCATGCACGGGGTGGCGATGTAAGTCTGGAAAGTGCCCTGGACGGAATGTCTTTAGAGCTACACCCCGGAACTCAGCGATATTTTGATGAAATGGAATAGAAGAAAGAATATCGGTAGGAAGGTTCATAGCAGAGATCAGGTGCCGCATAAGCGGTGCCTGCTCCTGCTTTATTTACAAAAGCATATCCCGATTTTTTTTATTATTACTTCCATGATCATCCTTTTTCTGCTTTGGCCGGCTAAAGGTTTAGCCATCAGCACGGAAAATGAGCTCTTATTTTTTTTTCCGGAGGAAGAGTTAGTGGAATTTGCAATTGTTTATGATCACTCGGTAGCAAGAACGGAAGTAAAGGATGTATTTACCTTGGAAGAAGGGGAAATACTACTGCTTCGAACCGAATATGAGTCCTTCGGGGCAGGATTGCCCACGGAAGCCTTTGAAAGCTTTACCCAGGTTGACGGACGATATATTAATGACGGAATTAATGAGCGGATTCCCGAAATTCGTATGCGGACCGGAAGAACCACGGATCACCGCTTTATTTATAAGGAAAATTCACCAGTCCATTTTAATAAATTTGTAGAAATGGGAAGCTTAGTATTGATTGAAGAGGAAACCATGACAACACTGGAAAGTCTGTTTCACTGAAAGGAGGAAGTCCATTGTCTGATAAAGAAATTAAAAACACCCAGGAAGAAGAAGTAGAGATTAATGTGGATGAAAAGCTAGCGGAGTTTGATGTCTCATCGGATGTTCGAAAATTAGTCGGTAAGCTGGGAATGGCTGTGACCATGATTGCTATTATTATGTCCCTATTCCATTTATATACAGCCGGATTCGGAATTTTACTGGCCATGAAGCAACGGGCGGTACACTTAATGTTTGTGTTGGTTCTCGGGTTTTTATTATACCCTGCCAGCAAGCGGTTTGATAAAAAGAAAATTCAATTTTTTGACTGGATCTTCGCTGCAGGCGGGATTATGGTCACTGCATATATTTTGCTGGTATTCGATGAGCTGGTACTAAGGATGGGAAGACCCACAAGCATGGATATGTTTATGGGGGTCATTGCCATTTTGCTGGTCCTTGAAGTAACCCGAAGAAGTATCGGACCCCAGCTTCCGATTATTGCCGTTGTTTTTTTACTCTATACCTATGTAGGGCCCTATATTCCCGGAATCTTGGGACATAGAGGATACTCGATACAGCGGATTGTCAATCAAATGTATATGACGACGGAAGGAATTTTTGGAACGCCCTTAGGGGTCTCCGCCTCCTACGTCTTTATGTTTATTCTATTCGGTTCATTTTTGGAGATCACCGGCGTAGGACAGTTTTTTATTGATATAGCTTTCGCCGGAGCGGGAACCCGGAAAGGCGGTCCTGCAAAAGCAGCGGTTATTGCCAGCGGTTTTATGGGATCCATTTCCGGAAGTTCCATTGCCAACACCGTAACCACCGGTGCCTTTACCATCCCGCTGATGAAAAAAGTCGGATATCAACCAAATTTTGCGGGAGCCGTGGAAGCCGCAGCCTCCACCGGGGGACAAATTTTACCACCGGTTATGGGAGCCGCAGCCTTTATCATGTCCGAGTTTACCGGGATCCCTTATATTCAGATCGTCGTCAGTGCAGTGGTACCGGCACTGCTCTATTACCTTGGAGTAATTACCATGGTTCATCTTCAGGCCTCGAAAAAAGGGCTGAAGGGAATGGAAAAGGAAGATTTACCGGACTTTAAAAAAGTCTTGAAAGATGGCTTTCATCTCTTCATTCCACTGATCGCCGTAGTATTTCTATTGATACGGTTCTCGCCCCTTCGGGCAGCCTATTGGAGTATTCTTATTGCGCTGGTTGTCAGCATGTTTAGAAAACACACCCGGGTAAATATTTCGAAAATCCTTCATGCTCTGGAAGACGGAGCAAAAAAAGCGATCGGGGTTGCAGCGGCCTGTGCCTGCGCCGGAATTATTGTGGGTGTCGTAACCCTAACCGGTCTTGGTCTGACCTTTGCAAATCTCATTGTCGGTTTAGCCGGTGGAATGCTGATACCAACCTTGTTTTTAACCATGTTGGCATCCATTATTCTCGGCCTTGGCCTACCGACCACCGCTAAGTATATTGTTCTCGCAACGATGGCCGTGCCGGCTCTACTGGAACTCGGCGTGCCCCTTCTTGCCGGACATTTATTTGTACTGTATTTCGGTGTTATTGCGGATGTTACGCCCCCCGTTGCATTAGCCGCCTATGCGGGAGCGGGAATTGCCGGCGGGGATTCGTTCAAAACCGGGATCGCTGCATTGAAGCTGGCTTCCGCAGGTTTTTTGATTCCCTATATTTTCGCCCTGAGTCCTGAGCTCTTACTGATTGATGTTACCTTTTTCGAGGCGGCATTAGCGATCGTTTCCGCTTGTATCGGTGTAGTCGCCTTTGG
Organism: Eubacteriales bacterium; assembly: GCA_041642335.1. GTDB lineage: Bacteria > Bacillota > Clostridia > Peptostreptococcales > T1SED10-28 > Isachenkonia. Next base: position 26,636 of record JBEPWR010000001.1, on the reverse strand, counting down.
CGCTGCGGTGCAGGGTTATCTTTTGACGAATACCAAGGCTTATGAACGGCTGATGTTTCTGGCCGCCTCATTATTCTTGATCCACCCGAACAAATTGATTGATTTGGCCGGGTTGGTAATACTAATTGCAGTAGTTGCACTACAAGTAGTGAGAAATAGAGAAGGAAAGGCTATGGTTCAGGAATCTTAGTCTTTCTCCCCCAACAGTAAAGGGTCAGAACTTCTGGCCCTTTTTACCATGAAAAAATAATTAAAAACTCAATTATGGGAGGAGGGTTTCCTATGCAGGTCTTTTCCTTTGAAGATGCGCCTTTTCGGGAAATAGAAAACACTTTTAGTGAAGATGAAGGAAAAAGGGGAATTTCCCGGCGTCTAAACTCTTTTGAAGATTACTATCAAGGTCTGCTGTCCCTACATAACGGGGGTCGGATCTTAATTGTAACCGGTTTTACCGTTCCAATATGCGGGGTGGGAGAAAGTGATGGACCCTTAGGTGCGGTGGCCTTAGCCAAAGCCCTGGAGGATTTAGGGAAAGAGGTATTAATTGTTACCGACGGATACTCAAAAAAAATCCTGGAAGGATTACGAAGGGTAAAAGGAATCGATGCAAGGGTTTATACGGTACCGATGAATGCGAAAAAAACCGAGCTTCAGAAGATCCTTACAGACTTTAAGCCCACGCATTTGATCGCTATCGAAAGACCTGGAAAAGGGGTCGATGGAAAGTATCATTCCATGGGAGGCGAAGACATCACGGCTTACGTCGCGGATCTGGATCCCCTTATGGAAATGGCAAAGGCACAAAAGATCATTACCCTAGCTATCGGCGATGGGGGAAATGAAATGGGTATGGGAAAGATTCGGGATCTGGGAGTTTCTTATGTGGATCAGGGCGATCTTATTTTTGCCACTTCTGCAGCAGAGTTTTTGATCCTTGCCGGGGTTTCCAATTGGGGAGCCTACGGCCTTGTGGCCGGACTTTCAATTCTTAGTGGCATGGATTTACTACAGGAAGCAAAAGAAGAAGTACACTTACTAAAGACCTTAACGGAACTTGGGGGTGTTGACGGCTGCAGCAGGCGGCAAGCCATGACTGTGGACGGGCTCAGCCTGGGAAGCAATTTAACCCTCTTATCAAAATTGAAAAAAATAATACAGAAAAACCTTTCCGAGTAAGGGGGAAGGTTTTTTTTGATGCAAATTCGAGGATAATGGGTATAGGATACAAAGAAGAATTTATAAGAGAGAAGGGAAAGACTATGTTGGGATTATCCTTAGAAGGCGGAGGGGCCAAAGGCGCTTATCAGTTCGGTGCATGGAAAGCGTTCCGGGAGTTGGGGATGGAATTTGACGGTATAACCGGAACCTCGATCGGAGCCCTAAACGGGGCACTAATGATCCAGGAAGACTACGAAAAAGCCTACGAGATATGGCATGAGCTGGCCCCTGAAAAAATATTAAACATTGATTCAAAACTGTATAATATGATCATGGAAACCGGAATACGGTCCGATCAGATACAGTTTATTTTGGAGCAGGCCCAGCGTCTTATTAAAGATGTGGGACTGGATATCGGTCCATTGGTAAAAATGATTCGAGCTTCCACCAAAGAGGAGACCATTCGAAAATCCAACAAGGATTTCGGCTTTGTTACGGTTTCCTTAACGGATTTGAAACCCTTAGAGCTCTTTAAGGAAGAAGTGCCGGAAGGAAAAATGGCGGACTATTTGCTGGCCTCATCCTACTTGCCGATCTTCAAACCTGAAAAAATAGACGGGAAAACCTTTCTTGACGGAGGTTTTTACAACAACCTTCCGATCAATATGCTTTATAAGAAAGGGTACAAGAAAGTGGTGGCGGTTCGACTGATGAGTAGGGGGCGGATTAAAAAAGTAGACTTTGAGGATCTGGAAGTCACCTATATTCAGCCAAAGCAGGACTTGGGAAATATGTTGGATCTATCGAAAGAAAAATCCGCCTATAACATTAAGCTCGGATATTATGATACGCTTAAAGTTTTTCAGGGGTTATACGGAGAGAATTATTATTTGAAAGAAGGAATAGAGGATCTGGAAGGGATCGGATTTTTGCAGAATTTAAAAGAGGAGACCATCGAGAAAATCGGGAAACTCCTGGGATTTTCAACGAATCTTCCGAAAAACCGTGTGGTGTTGGAAGAACTTGTACCGAAGCTGATTGCCCTTTTGGGCTGTAGGAAAGAAGTATCCTATGGAGAGATCGTTTTGACACTTTTAGAGGAAATTGCGGCCCATGAGAAGGTGGAGCTCTTTAATATTTACAGCCTTGCCGAGTTTATGGAAGAGATCAATAATCATCAGATGCCGATGAAAAAAAGTACGGATACCTTTTTCCAAAATAGTGCGCTGCTCTTACGATTTAATAAAGATAAAGTTTTGGACAGGCTCATTAAAATCATCTTAGCCTCGGAGGAAAAAATACAGCTAACCAAATTTGACAAATAAGATGGGAGGAGTCTTATGCCTTATTTTGGAATTCTAAGCGGAGTATTCGCAGTGACGGTTATTGTTCTTAGTATTCTTATCATTTTAGAAAACCGAAATCCGACGCGAACTATGGCGTGGATTCTGGTTTTGATTTTTCTGCCGGGGGTCGGAATATTTTTGTATTTGTATATAGGACAGAATCATCGGAAGAAAAAAACCTTTATCAAAAAAAGAAAGCAGGATTATCGGGTACTAAGAAGGCTCTTGGATACCCAGATAACCTTTACCCAATACGGAAAATTCTTTAAAAAAAATTTTCATGACGCCCGGGCAAAGATGGTCCCCTTAATACTGCGAAACGGCGATTCGCCCATTACCTTCAATAACGAGATAAAAATTTTAAATAACGGAGCCCAGACCTTTACGGAGATGTTAAAAGAAATTGAAGGGGCAAGGGATCATATCCATATGGAGTATTTTATTATTAAAGACAGTGAAATCGGTCGGAAGTTTCAGCGGGCTTTGATTAAAAAAGCGAAAGAAGGCATTGCGGTTCGTCTGATTTATGATGCCGTCGGGTCCTGGAAACTGGGCAGAAGCTACTTTGCACCGATGATCGAAGCGGGCGTACAGGTAGAAGAGTTTTTATCGGTAACCCTTCCCTTTTTCGGAAGCCGCCTGAACTATCGAAATCACCGAAAAATTCTGGTGGTGGATGGAAAAGTGGGCTTTACCGGAGGGATTAATATTGGCGATGAGTATCTGGGCCGGGATAAGGTTCTGGGCTTTTGGCGGGACACCCATTTAAAGATTTTGGGGGAGGCGAACTATGTACTGCAGACCATCTTTTTGAAAGACTGGTATTTCGTAAGGAATGAAGAGCTGGATGATCCCCGGTATTTTCCAAGACAGGGTTACCAGGGTGAAAAAGCGATCCAGATTCTTTCCAGTGGTCCAGATATGTACTGGCATTCTATCCAGCAAGCCTACTTTACCGCAATTACCTCAGCCAGGAAAAGTGTGTATATTACCACCCCCTACTTAATTCCCGATGAAGGTATCCTGATGGCGCTAAAAACCGCAGGACTGCGAGGCGTGGATGTCCGAATCCTTCTGCCCAGTGTAGCGGATCACCGAACCGTGTTTTGGGCATCCAAATCCCATTTTAAGGAACTCCTGGAGGCGGGAGTGAAAATCTATCAATATCAAAAAGGGTTTGTCCACAGTAAAATTATTATGGCCGATGACAATGTAACCTCCATCGGTACCGCAAACTTGGATATTCGAAGTTTGGAGCTGAACTTTGAAGTAAATGCCTTTATTTATGACCATAAAATCACCAAGCGGGTCAAAGGCGATTTTTTTGCGGATCTTCGCCAAAGCAAACGGGTGTATCTGGCGGAATACGAAAAACGTTCCATAAAGGATCGCTTAAAGGAATCCCTAGCCCGACTTTTCTCTCCGATCCTATAGAGAACAAAAAGATGATAATTTATTTTAAAGCGTTTGAGGGATCCTAAGGAGCAACAAAAAAAGGAGATGCCCAGCATCTCCTTTTTAGCTATTAATAGACTTATTTACATGGTAATAGACTTCAAACAATTTGGTAAAAAAACCGATTATTCTACTTCGATTTTTTGGCTATTGATCCATAAGCCATGGATATTACAGTAGATAATCGCATAAAGGGTACCGGTCTTTTTAAGCTTTACGGTAGTAAGTCCTGTGGGCTCCGTGAAAATATCACTTTCACCATGGGCAGCAAAATCAAAGCTTGCCAGCTCAATGGGGAATTTCGCACCATCAGGAAGAAACATCATTTTAGCCCAGGAGATGTAATGCTCAAACTCATTCGGATGCCCAATTGCATCACCGATTGATAGCTTAAGTTCTACTTTTTCTCCTGCCTTAACTTTCTCTGGAGCGTGAATTACCGGTACATGTTTTTCGCCTTTCCAATCACCTGTTTGAAAAAAACTTCCGAAACCTTCCATAAAATAAACCCTCCTATTGGTAAATTTTTTTGGGCATCTAATAATCGGCCCTAGCTTATATATAACCAATAATTAGAAGAGTTAACAGGCAATTATCGAAAATACAGGAATCAATTGGAAAGCAGGGTCCCTTTACGCATCTGCTTTAATACGGTTTGCACCTGGGGGACCTGAAGGACCAAAATAATGATGAAAATTTCCGCCCCGATATAAGAGCCATTGTAGATCAGGGCGTAGAGGTATTCATTCCAGCCTTCGGGGGTAAACTCCCGAAAGAATACCACCCCGGACAAAAAACTCATGGACAGCCGTCCGATGCCGCCAATCAGTGCACTGATCGTAAGATGTTTTGTGTAAATCCCAGCCAGTCCGACAGCGCCAAAAGCCAGGGGATAGTCCAAGAAGAGTTGCATCCAGTGAACAATGTAGGGATCCTGGATCAGGTTCAAGAGTCCCAGCGCAAAACCGGCCAGAATACCGGGTAAGGGGCCGAAGGCTACGGCAAAAATAATAATCGGAAGCATTCCGGCTAAGGTTACACTGCCTCCCTGGGGCATTCGAAAGAGACGAATATAGGAGAGCAGAAAAGCAAGGGCAACGCAAAGACTTCCGTATACCAAAACCTTTGTCTGCAACAGTCGACCGCCCTGTTTTTTCCGACTGCGATGGAAAAGCAGTAAGAGAATCGGCATAAGAACCATCACGCCGAGAATGATCCATACCTCTAAGGTAATTTCACTTAAACGAATTTCAAAGTCTTCAAACATCACAACACATCCTTTCAAGAATCTTTTCATTAAATGATCCCTAGGATGCAAAAAAGAGTGAACGGCAGCGTTCACTCAGTATTGAGCTTCCCTACACAGGTACTAACCTACAGGTTTAAAGGGTTGGAGAATATCCTCTCAGCCAACGGCACCCCTAGCGATCGTATTCAACTATAAACAGATTATACCATAGGGTGGGAAAAAAGAAAATGATGTAGTATAATAATAAAAAAGCCATAGGAGGTAATACATTGGAACTCAAGGAACTGTTTGAAATACAAAGAAGCTTGGACCAAAACATTGAACAAAACCATAACCTGCAGGAGGTTTCCCTCTGGAATAAAAAGCTTCTGGCATTGCAGGTGGAATTAGGGGAACTGGCAAATGAAACCCGTTGTTTTAAGTTTTGGAGTCATAAGGCTCCCGCGGATAAAGCAGTGATTCTGGAGGAGTATGTGGACTGTCTGCATTTCATCCTCAGTTTGGGTCTGGAGCAGAAACTGGAAGAATCCTTTCAAAGGCAAAAACTTTCCTTTGATCAAAACAAAGAGACGAAAGAGGAAACAACAAAGCAGTTTCTAGCCCTCTTTTCGGTGATTGACCGCTTTCGAAATCAGCCGACACTGGAGAACTACAATACCCTACTGGGGGAATTTTTTAATTTAGGAGAGGCCCTGGGTTTTTCCTTAGAGGAAGTTCAAGGGCATTATATGAAGAAAAATGAAATCAACTATCAGCGTCAGAAAATGGGATATTAAATTTCTCCCTAGCCCAAAGAACCTAGGATTATAAAAAAACAGCCGGAAGGAGCACTCCTTCCGGCTGTTGATCGTTATGAAGCAAAGGCTTTGTTGTCGGAGGTATCCTCCAGGGATTCCTCATCCTCATCGATGATTTTTTCTTCCCAATTTCCTTTCAGATAAATCCCCATCCCGATGACACAGATGAGAAAGTTGCTGGTTACCATGGAGTACCAGATGGCATCGGCCCCGAGGTCCGTAAAGCGGCCGAGAAGATAAATCATCGGAATCCGAATTCCCCATAGCCGAAACATATTGATAAACATGGAGTACATGGTGTGCCCGGAGCCTTGAAAGGTACCGTTGAGAATTTGAAAGATTCCCATTAGCGGTATGGAAAGAGAAATCAGGCGAAGATAATCGGTACCCAGAGCGATCACACTTGCGTCGCCACTGGCAAAGATCTTGATGATGGACTCGGAGAACCAGAAAGCGGCAAACCCTCCGACCGCCATAAAGCTTGTGGACATAAGAATACTGGTTTTAAAAGTGGAACGGGCTCTGGGGATTTGATCCGCCCCCAGGTTCTGGCCGATAATCGGTGCAATGGCATTTCCGATGCCCATGGCCGGCATCATCACCACACTGTTAATACGGTTTCCGATACCAAAGGCGGCCAAAGCCGATTCGCCGTAGCTCAGGACAAACATATTTAAAATAATAAAACCAAAAGCCGCCGCCGATTGGCCGATGGATGCGGGAAGTCCGACTTTGATGATTTTTTTTAAGACTTTCGGATCCGGGAGAATGTATTTTTTCCGAATGTTGACACCGTCGGTTCGAATAAACAACGTATAGATCCCGTAGCTTACAAAGATTGCCCGGGAGATCAAGGTGGCAACTGCAGCCCCCTGAATACCCATAAAAGGTAAGGGGCCCAGTCCGAAAATAAAAACGGGGGATAAGACCACATTCAGTAAGGACCCCCCCACATTCAGAATCATCGGGGTAAAGGTGTTTCCCTGACCCTGCATGATGGCATTGTAGACGATAAACATGAAAATCACCGGCATTTCCAGAAACATGATGCTAAGATACTGGGAGCCGTATAAGAGCACATCCCCCTGTCCACCCATAAGGCTGACAATGGTCGGGGTTAAAAAATAGCCTCCCAGACCGAGGATTGTGGAGAGTACCAGTAAAAATGAAAATAGCTGGGAGGCCACCTTATCCGCCCGGTGTTCCTGGTTGGATCCGATATACTGGGAAATCAGCGATGTTCCCGCCATATTCATCCCCATGGCAATGGAGAGAATTAAAAAGATCACAGGGAAAACCAGGGTCATGGCCGCCACCTCATCGGAACCTAACTGGCTGACCCAGTAAGTATCGGTAAGGTTATACAGCGTCTGGATGAAATTATTAAACATGATCGGAGCCGCAAGGGCAATAATGATTTTATGGATTTTTCCCTTTAAGATCATTTCTTTTTTTTCTGCAAAATTCATGGACATCGCTCCTAAACAGGTGGTTTTAATAGGGTGGGAATAAAATTTAATTCGTAATCCTAAATATATTATAGCATCATTCCTACCAGGAATAAAGAAATTCTTTCGGCTTTTGAAGGAAATATGTTTATACACAACATCTTGTGTATACTGGGGATAAAGTTTAAAAATAACCACTAATAATTACATAGTTATCCACAAAGAAAAAGCATTTGCCCCGTAGAGCAAATGCTTTGAAGTGTTTTTAAAGTATTATGCTAAAAATCGATTACTGTTCAGTACTGTCTGCCTGGTCCGAATCAGCTTCCTGAAAACCGGCGGAAGGGGTTTTTTCCTTGTCCTCCACTTTAAACTGTGCGATTTCCTCGTTCAGTTCATGGGCCAGGGAAATCAGATGTCCGGAAGTTTTTTCAATTTCCGTTAAGGTGGACGCCGTCTGCTCCATGGAAGCGGTTACTTCCTCGGAAGATGCCGCAGTCTGCTGGGATACCGCAGAGATATTGGCAATGACGGATACAATTTCATTGCTGTCCTGGGTCATTGCATCGATGGAGCCGTTGATCTCTTCAATTTTTGAAGTGATCGTCCGGGTAGCGGTGGAAATATCCTCAAACGAGGTATTTACTCCGCCGATGGCCTCTGCCTGTTGAAGGTTCGCGGACTTTACATCTTTCATAATGGTTACGGTCTGGTTGCTTTCCTCGGTAATATCGGAGATGATTCCACTGATCTGGTCGGTGGACTTGGAGGTCTGCTCCGCAAGTTTTCGTATTTCCTCGGCAACAACCGCAAAGCCCCGTCCGGCTTCTCCGGCTCTTGCAGCTTCTATCGCCGCATTTAAGGCCAAGAGGTTCGTTTGTTCCGAGATGGCACTGATGCTGTCTAAGATTGTGCCGATGGAGGTGGTTTTCTCATTCAGTTGGATTACGGCATTTTCGATATTATCAATGGCGCCTTTGTTTTCATCCGACTTGGCATTGAGGTTTTCCAAGGTGGAAACCCCTTTTTCATTGGCTGAAAGAACGGACTCCGAGGCACTGAGCATTTGACCGGAGCTGGTCTTTAACTCCTGGAATTTATCAGAGAGTTTTTCGGTCATAACCGATCCTTTTTCCGCCTCGCTGGCCTGCTCCGTAGCGCCGTTTGCAATTTCTTCAACTGCCCGGGTAACCTCCTGGGAACTGCTGCTGGTGGACTCGATACTGTGGTTTAGCGTATCGGCATAATTCAATACGTTTGTGGACGCATTCTGGATATTTTGTATTAAGCCTCGAAGAGACTGGGTAACCTGGTTTAAGGTTTTGGCAACCTCGCCGACTTCTCCATGGGTGGATATGGAGGATTGGGTCGTGAAATCTCCTTTACCGACCTTCGACATATCGGAAACCAACACTTTAAGGGGTTTTGTGATACTAATGGAGATCAAAATCCCTGCCAGTAAAGCAATCAATAGGGTAATTCCGGTACTCATCAGGGTTCCGGTTAAGATGGCCTGGGTGTTTTCATCGATTTCCCCGTAATCCATCACCCCGATTAGCTTCCAGTCGGTACCGGAGATCGTATCGTATACCGCAAAAAAATCGTTGTCTTCCCGACTGAAATCATAATCACCGGACTCATTACCCACCAAGGTGTCCGTAAGGCCGGGGATGGCTTCGGAAATATCGAGGGAAACCAAGGTCTCGTCTTCATGGGCGATGATTTCTCCTTCATTATTGGTAAGGATTAAATATCCGCTATCCCCTAATTCCACTTCATTTAAGAGGGTTTGCAGAACATTCAGTTTCAAATCGATCGCGCTGACTCCGACAAAATTGTTATTATCCGGATTATATACCGGTTTTGCAAGAGAAACCACCAGGCCGCCGGTGCCTTCGTCCACATAAGGATCCGTCCAAGTCAGCGTACCGCTTTCTTCAGATTCTATGTACCAGGGGCGTCCACGAGGGTCGAAATCCGCTGGAAGATCGATGGCCGGCGAGACGTACATATCGCCGAGCTCGGTACCGATATAAGCGTGAAGTGTACTCTCGTGATTTTCTACGGTGTTTTGTAAGGTATCCATTACACGGGCAAGATAATCATTGCTTTCAAGCTCCGGTTCGGCAACAGGCTCTTCTTCACCGTCGGGATCTTCCTCATCTCCGGGAGGTGTGACCGGAGGGGTAAGATTCGGATTGGCTTCCGGGTCGGTTAAGATCCGCTGCAGATGGTAATCCTCACTTAAGCTGTTTACCAGTTCCTCCTGGGCGGATAAGAAAAATTGAAAAGCGCTTCCCACCTCTTCGATGGTGCCTGTGGTTGAGCTTTTAAACTCGGACTCTAAGAGATCCTGGGAATTTTGGTAATTGACATACCCGGTAATTAAGGCCGGTAAAGAAATAAAGACGATTAGGGTGATGATAACTTTCATACGGATGGATAATTTCATGAAATGCCTCCTTCTAGTTTTTCCCTAAAAAATTTTAGGACTTATAATATCTTCGGCACAAGCCGGGAAAAACTTTGGTAAAAAAGTATAAAAGTTAAGAATATTTCTTAATAAGCCCTAAAAAGGAAAAACCGGGGGAAATTATTTAGGGTATAAAAATACTTCTAGTAAGAATTCCCGGTGTAAGGTACAATGGAATGGGTAAGAGTAATAGTATAAATACTTAGAACACTGTGAAAAAACGCAGTAAGAAAAATAGAAGTTGAGGTGTAAGCATTGAATAAAGAAGCCATTAAGAATGAACTGGTAAGTATTCTGAAGAACGGAGAAAAATCCCCGGAGAACATCAAACTGGGTATTGAGATCGAGCACATTGTCGTACACCGGAAAGATTTCCGCTCTGTGAATTATTATGAGGATTTTGGAATTCAAACCATACTGAAAAAACTGAAAGAAAAGGGATACAAGGGAAAGTATGAGGGAGACTATCTGGTGGGATTATCCAATGAACTGATGGATATTTCCTTAGAGCCGGGAGGGCAGCTGGAATTTTCCACCCGGCCCTGTATTCACCTTTCCCACATTGAAGGGGTTTACGAGAAATTTTTAGGGGATCTTCTTCCCATTCTTGAAAAACAGGAGCAGTACCTGTTAGGGGTCGGCTATCATCCCCAATCAAAGATCGAAGATATTCCCTTCAACCCGAAAAAACGATATGAATATATGTCCAGATATTTACATAAAAGAGGTAAATATGCGCTGAATATGATGAAAGGTACAGCGTCTATTCAAGTGGCCATTGACTATGTATCGGAAGAAGACTTCATCAAAAAATTTCGGGTGGCAAATTTTTTGACCCCGCTTTTTTACTTAATTACCGACAATGCCCCCATTTTTGAAGGGGAACTTTATCGGAAGTACAGTCTTCGGACCCTGATCTGGGAGAATACCGATCCGGAACGAAGCGGAATTGTGAAGGGCTCCTTGGACAACCGGTATAACTACCGGGACTATGCAGAGTACTTACTGCATATGAAACCCATCTGTATATTGGAAAACGAAGAGTTGACCCCTGTGGGAGATCGATCCTTATGGGAGGTTTACCGGGAAAAGCAAGGGCTTTCCAAAGAAGAACTGGATCACCTGTATACCATGGCTTTTCCCGATGTTCGGGGAAAGAACTACATTGAGATCCGAATGGCGGACTCGATGCCGGCGGAGTACAGCATGGCTTATCTGGCCATCATCAAAGGACTGTTTTATGATCCGGGGAATCTGGAAGAACTGTATCAGCTGTCTTTGAAGTATGGAGATGAAGCGATCAACGGATTAAAGGACGCCGTAATCCAAAAAGGCTACAAGGCCACCTTTAATGGAGAAGATCTCGGGGTCTTTGGTGAGAAAATCCTCGGGATGGCGGAAGAGGGTCTGGAGAACGGGGAAAGAGTCATGATCGAACCGATAAAAAAGCTGGTTAGACAAGGGGAAACCTATGGACAGCACATTAAACAACGCTATGAAGAGGAAGGCATTAAGGCACTGATGGCGCTGCGCGTTACAAAAAATGATTAAGGAGGAATAAGCAATGCCCCAACACGAATTGTTTCAACGTTACAAGGAAGATGTTCTCCGGGAACCGGAGAGGTATATGGAGGAATATAAAAAAGTATTAAACAAGGTGAATCATTCCCCGGCAATTTATAAAGGCCAGCCGGTGAAGTTTTTGTATCAGCCCTTTTTCTTTTCCGAAGAGGATATTCAAGGATTTAAAGCCTTGACCAAAACCTTCGGGATCATCTTAGAGAAGGTGATTGATCGGTATTTAACCGAACCGGGTTTTCGAAAACACTTTGGGTTTTCCCCTTTTCTGGAAAAACTGATTGAAAAAGATCCCGGCTACCGGCATCCCTTTCCCATGGCCCGATTTGATATATTCTATCATCCCGACGGCTCCTTTCAGTTCTGCGAAATCAACGCCGATGGTTCCTCGGGCATGGTGGAGTCGAGAGAGCTTGATCAGATTATCTATAACTCCCTGGCCCTGGACCGCTATAAAGAAGACTATGATTTTTATGATTTTGAACTTTTTGATTCATGGATTGATGTACTGATGGAGAACTACCGGCAATTTAATCCGGAAAATAGTACGCCTCAGGTTGCCATTGTGGATTTTTATGGGAACACCCCTCCCAGTGAGTTTATTGAGTTTCAAAAGGCCTTCGAGCAGCGGGGCTACTCTACCATTATTGCCGATCCCCGAGAGCTGACACTGAAAGGGGATCACTTATACTATAAGGATTTTCGAATTGATTGCATCTACCGTAGGGTGGTAACCTGGGAAGTGGAGGAGCATCAGGAGGAGCTTTCGGATTTTGTGAAAGCCTATCTGGAAGGAAAAGTTTGTGTGGTAGGATCCTTCCGGTCTCAACTGATTCATAATAAAATAATTTTTTCCGTGCTGCATGATGAAGAGGCCACGGGCTTTTTAACCGAGGAAGAACGGCAGTTCATTAACAATCATATACCCCATACGGTACCCTTCAATCCCAAGGAGCCCAGACTGTTGGAAATGGTCCTGGAGAATAAAGACCGTTATGTGCTAAAGCCTTCGGACAAGTACGCCTGCCTTGGGGTATCCGTGGGAAGGGATTATTTAAGTGAGCAGTGGAGACGGTTTGCTGAAGAGGAACTGGACGAAGAGTATTTAATCCAGGAGTTTTGTGATGTGCCTTCCATGGACATGGCAATTTTTTCAACGAAGCATGTTGAATTTCAGGAATGCAACTACATTACCGGCCTCTATGTATACAATGGCGCTTTTCAGGGAATCTATCATCGGGCGGGCAGAGAAAATATTATAGGCAGCCTGGTAGAAGGATTTTCCATACCCAATTATTTAGCCCGGAAAAAATAAAAAAGATGAAGTCAGTCCCTTTAAAAAACTAGAAGAGTGGAACCCGGTAGGGTATAATAAGAAGTAGCTAAAAAAAAGAGAAGGGGGGAGATGCAATGAAAATCAATCTGGATCGCAGGTTACTGAAATATGCCCTGCACGTTTTTCTGGTTATTGCACTGGCCATTGTCGTCTATCAAGTGCTGGAAAACATGGGATATTTCACGGATCAGATAATGCAGATCTGGAAATGGATTCGAAGAATTCTAAGTCCCTTCATTATCGGTATTTTTGCCGCCTATATTCTTAATCCCGGCGTTCGGAGGTTTGAAGAAAGCATTTATGGACGGATGGGAATTTTGAAGAAGAATGTTCGAATCAAACGAATGTTAAGTATTGCGAGTATGTTTCTGATTGTTTTACTGTTTTTCGTAATGGTCTTTGTTGTAGTAACTCCCCGGGTAATTGCAAGCATTTCTGACATTATGCGGAATTTTCCGGATTATATGGACAATACCACGATTTTTGTTGAAAATCTGGAAGGCACCCTGCGGGCTCAGAATCTGGATCCCTTTATCCAGGAATTTCAGATCCTTGAGGAAATTGAGGGATGGCTGGAGAACGGGTTTTCCTATATCCGGGAATCCCTGGACGAAATTGTGGATATGATCTTTTTTCAGATCACCAATATCACGTCAGGAATTTTCAACTTTCTTATTGGTATGATCATGGCCTTTTACTTACTATATGATAAGAATATTATTAAAAAGAACATCAATAAAATCCTCTATACCCTGTTCTCGAAGGAAATGGTGTATAAAATCAATGATTTTGGCCGGGACGCCGATGATCTCTTCGGACGGTACATTGTGGGGCGAACCGTGGATTCTTTTATTATCGGCGTCATCGCTTTTATCGGCCTGAGTATTTTAGGGATTCCCTACCGACTGCTTTTCAGCATCGTTATCGGCGTAACCAACATCATTCCTTATTTCGGACCCTATTTGGGCGGAATTCCGGTGATTATTGTGACCATGTTCTCCTCTTTTCAGGAGGCCTTATGGGTAGCGGTCTTTATTCTCGCTTTGCAGCAGTTTGACGGTTTGGTTCTGGGTCCGAAAATTTTGGGAGACAGTGTGGGGATCCGACCCATCTGGATTATTCTTTCCATTTATGTGGGGGGAAGAATTTTCGGAATCCTGGGAATGTTTCTGGGGGTTCCGGTGTTTGCGGTAATCGTGATGTTCCTGGAAAGGCTGATCAAAAGAAGGCTGGAAAAAAGAGGCATCAGTCCTAAAGAAGCGGAAAGTGCACCCCGGCGGGTCATTGATCAGGCCAAAGAAGTATAGCACCGGACCTTGAAGACGATAATTTCGATAAAGAGAAAGCTCCCCTGAAGTTCGCTCTTCGGTTAAAAAGAGGCGCAGTAGGGAAGCTTCACTTTAACAGTATAGTGACGAAGCTCTGAATGATCTAAAAGCGAAAGGACTCTCCCGGAGCTAAGATTTTTCCCAGGGCTTTTTCTAATGCCTTAACAAAGGTTTCCGGCGAGGCCTCAATTGCCGGAAAGGTATTATAGTGCATGGGGATTGCAATTTTCGGCTCAATAAAGTCTACGGCCCGAAGGGCATCCTCCACATCCATCGTGAAGTTTCCGCCGATCGGCAGCAAGGCCACATCCACTTCTTCAATCTGCAGCAATTTCATATCATAGGTAAGCCCCGTGTCTCCGGCATGATAGAGCTTTTGTCCCTCCACTTCCAGTAAAAATCCACCGGGATTACCGCCATTGACCACACCCTGATCCGTTTCGATCCCCGAGCCGTGTAGAGCCGGCGTCATTTTCACCCGTCCGAAGGGAAAGGTTGTACGTCCGCCGATATGCATGGGATGGCACTCGACATCAAAGGAGGATAGGTAAATGCAAATTTCGTGATTGGCCACCACCGTGGCACCGGATTTCTTTGCCAGTTCCACAGTGCTACCGAGATGATCCCCGTGACCGTGGGTAAGAAAAATATAGTTTAATTCTTCAACCCTGAAGTCCTGAGCTGCATCCTCTTCGAGAAAAGGATCGATTAAAGCCTTTAAGCCTTTTGCCTCCACATAAAAAGCGGAATGTCCTAAAAATTGAATTTTCATCCGTGAAACCTCCTTATAAAATAAACAAATAACCTGAAAAATCCGTCCTATTGTTATATATATCAAAAAAACCGTTTATTAATCAGAAAATTATGATAGAATAAATACTTAATTCGACGTAATGATCACTGTAGATAAAGGAGAGATATTTATGAATCGGGAAGAAGCTGTCAATCTGTTTAATGAATATGTAGAGAGCCAACAACTGGAAAAACACACCCTGGCGGTGGAAGCAGGTATGCGGGGCTATGCAAAAAAGTTTGAAGAGGATGTGGAGAAATGGTCGGTAACGGCACTTCTGCATGATCTGGATTACGAAAAATATCCGGAAGAGCATCCGAGAAAAGGGGTTGAAATTTTGCAGGAAAAGGGGCTGTCTGACGAGATTATTGAAGCGATCAAGGGCCATGCGGACTATATGGACACCCCACGGAGAACGCTTTTGGCGAAGGCGCTTTATGCCAGTGATGAACTGGCAAGCTTTATTGTGGCCTGTGCCCTGGTGCGTCCGTCGAAAAGCTTTGAGGATCTGAAGTTAAAATCCGTTAAGAAAAAGATCAAAGACAAGGCCTTTGCAAAAGGGGTGGACCGGGAAATGCTTAAAAAAGGCGCAGAAGAGCTGGGTATCAGCTTAGAGGAACATGTGGAAAATATGATTGAATTTTTACGCATACGGGAAAAAGAGCTTGAAATGCAAAACCAAAGCCTGCTGTAATATTAAAAACCCATCAAATCATCAGTTTTGATGATGCAGGATAAGAAAAAATGATAGGTGTTACTAAGGGATAATTGTTATATTTTATGTTTAAAAATTAACTAAGCTATGCTATAATGTGTTGAGATGTAAATCATAAGTTCTAATAATAACTTAATTTAAGAAAGGAATGAGAGGGATGGATAAGAAACAAATCATTGCCGTAGTGGCCATGGTCATCATCGC
Source organism: Eubacteriales bacterium (assembly GCA_041642335.1). GTDB lineage: Bacteria > Bacillota > Clostridia > Peptostreptococcales > T1SED10-28 > Isachenkonia. Next base: position 10,756 of record JBEPWR010000001.1, on the reverse strand, counting down.
CTTGGGAGCGCTTTTTGGCTATGATGCGCTTCGGGACGATGTAACCGCCGGGGCAGAAAGCTACGTGGTTTCAGCAGAAGGATATGGCGGAGAAATTCAACTGGAAGTCTTTATTAATGGAGAAGACATTGTGGACATTCAGGTAATCGAGCAAAGTGAAACGGAAGGTCTTGGAGATGAAGCGGTGAACGAAGTGATCGCAGCAATCCTTGAAGCCAACTCCACTGATGTGGATACCGTCTCGGGAGCAACGATTTCATCGAATGCGACCATTTCCGCAGTAGAAGATGCATTAGCAGAAGCAGGTCTTGGATCGGGAGAGACTTATAATGTAGTTGTAGAAGGCTACGGAGGCGATGTCGTCCTGGATGTGATCATTGATGGCGAAGAAATCACAGCCATTAATATTGTAGAACATAGTGAAACGGAAGGGCTGGGAGATGAAGCCCTGGAAGAAGTAAGTGCCAGCATTGTCGAGGAGCAGTCCCTTGATGTTGATACCGTGTCCGGAGCGACCGTATCAAGTGAAGCGATCATTGCCGGTGTGGAACAAGCCTTGGAAGACGCAGGAATTGAACTCGGTGGAGGCACCCAAGAGCAACAAGGCGTTCTCGGTACCGGATCCGGTTACGGCGGAGACATCGTACTGGATGTTGTCGTTGAAAACGGGGAAATCAAAGACATTTTCGTTGTGGAACAAAGCGAAACTGAGGGCTTAGGTGATGAGGCCATTAATGAAATGATTGACAAGATTTTATCTGAGCAGTCAACGGATGTGGATACCGTATCCGGAGCGACGGTTTCCAGCGAAGGAACCATTGAAGCTGTAGACAATGCACTGGAAAATGTCGATGCATCGGATATGGAACCTTACGAACCCCAAGGTTATGTCGGAAGAGCACTGGGCTTTTATGATAACAGTGAAATTGTTCTTGACGTAATTATTGAAGACGGAGAAATAAAAGACATCATCGTAATGGAAGAAAATGAAACAAAAGGCATCGGAGACGGGGCCATTAACGCGGTAATCGATCGAATTATTGAAAATCAAAGCACCGATGTGGATGTACAGACCGGGGCTACCGTATCTTCGAAAGCTACCATGGAAGCGGTAGAAATGGCCATGGCAAAAGCTGACGGAACCTATGAGGAGCCGGAACAGCCGGAATATGAGGCGGAAGGACTTCTGGGAAGAGCCTTAGGATTCTATGAGAGCAGTGAAATTGTTCTCGATGTCATCATGGATGGCAATGAGATTGTGGATATTAAAATTCTTGCGGAAGACGAAACGCAAGGAATTGGAGATGCAGCAGTAGTCACCATTATCGAACGGATTATTGCGCAGCAGAGCACGGATGTGGATATTCAAACCGGAGCAACCGTATCCTCCAAGGCAACCATGGAAGCGGTACAAAATGCGTTGGATAAAGAAGATATCACCCTGGAAGAAAGAGAAGCATCCCTGGATTATGATCCGGAAGGAACCCTGGGAACCGGAAACGGTTATGGTGGAGATATTGTTCTGGATATTATTACCGATGGAGACGAGATTGTGGATATCATTATCGTATCCGAAAGTGAAACCGACGGACTGGGAGATACAGCGGTTGAAGAAATCATTGAGGCGGTACTGGAAGCCCAATCAACTGATGTGGATATGGTATCCGGCGCTACAGCGTCCAGTGAAGGGGCAATTGAAGCAATTGAGAATGGACTGGAGTAAAAACGTCAAGTGATGCTTTCACAAAGCGATTAGATGCTTTGTAAGACTTTGAAAGCTTAAGGACAGTCTATAGGAAGTTCTGAAAATGGTGTCGCTCGATAGCGGCACCATTTTTTTTGACATTTCTATTCTAAGGTGAGAGGACATAAAACAACCCCCGCTGATTCATTCAGCGGGGGTTGTCAGGTGATTATGGATTAATGATATACTAGGCCTTTGCGCCTTCAGCATCATCATCAGACAGCTTTGCAATCTTAATTCCGGCGTATCCGTAGAAGATGTTTACGAGTGGAACGAATAAATTAAAGAAGGTATAGGGAAGGTATGTGAAAGGATGAACGCCTAACATTTCCCACATATAGGCTCCGCAGGTGTTCCACGGAATAAAGGGTGACGTTACGGTACCTCCGCCTTCAAGGGCCCTCGATAGTACCTTGGGAGCAAGATTCTTTTCTTTATAGGTATCTCTAAACATTCTACCGGGTACGACAATAGCCAAATACTGGTCTCCGGCTAAGAGGTTTATGGCAATACAGGAAAGAATGGTTGCGAGGACTAAAGATCCTGTGGACTTTGCCACGGTTAAAATTGCATCCCCGATAGCACTAAGCATACCTGTGGCCTCTAGGATTCCACCTAGGGAAAGTGCGATGATAATCAAGGAGACGGTCCACATCATTCCGTCCAATCCGCCACCGGAAATGAGATCATCAACGATTACGACACCAGTGTCAATGCCGAATCCATAATGAGCGGCGTCCACGATTTCCGTTAGGCCTGCGCCCTGGAAAATTGCCGCGAAAATGGCTCCGAGAAAGGTCCCGGTAAGAAGTCCCGGAATGGCCGGAACCTTAAAGATAACAATGACGATTACCAGTAATGGCGGAATCATCAGTAAAGGCGATAGGTTAAAGTTATCCGCTAAGGCATTCATAATAGAATTGATTCGCTCGGTATCAATATCGCCACCGGCATAGCTCATTCCCATGATACCGAAAATGAGTACCGCAAGAATATAGGCAGGCCCGGTGGTCCAGAACATATACTTGATATGGCTGAATAATTCGCCTCCGGCCATGGCCGGTGCCAGGTTTGTGGTATCGGATAAGGGAGACATTTTATCTCCGAAGTATGCTCCGGATACAATGGCACCGGCAACGATTCCCACAGGAATTCCAAGGCCTGTTCCGACACCCATCAATGCAACACCGATGGTAGCTACGGTGGTCCAGGAACTTCCAACGGAAATGGAAACAATCGAACAAATAAGTAATGTAGCAACTAAGAAAATTCCGGGTGATAATATCTGTAGTCCGTAGTAAATCAGCGTTGGAACGGTTCCGCTAAGAAGCCAGGTTCCTACCAGGGTACCGATAATCATTAATATTAGAATGGCTTGCAGTGCGAGTTTGATCCCATCCACAATGCTCGATTCCACTTCCTCCCAGGTGTAGTTCAGGGCGAAGATGGCTACGGCACCGGTAACAATTACCCCTAGTAGCAGTGGGATATGAGGGTCTGCTCCAAGGAAAACGATTCCTACTAATAGAAAAATAATGAGGGAAATAATCGGGACCAGTGCGTGACCTATGGTTGCTTTTTTCTTTTCTTTCATACAGTTAACCTCCTTGTAAGTTTGTATTTGTAAGTAAAAATTACTACTTGATTATCCTTACCCCCTTTTGTGGTTTTTAAAAGCAAAAAGACAATTTTTTCACATCTCATACTTTATGTTATCATACTATAAAAAAACCGATAATTCAATATTTTTAAACTATTTGCACATATAAAAACCTTTTTGCTATCTTCTGAAATACACAAAAGACCCAAAGATCCGAATTACTCTGGGAAAAGGAAGGAGTAGCGGTTCTTGTATTTACGTGTTTAATTTTTAAGAATTTCGGGTAGAAATAATATATTAGAGGAATCTGGAGAAAGTTGACTTTTTCCGAGGAAGAAGTTATAATGTAGAAAACCCCCTGGAGAGGGGGATGGAAAAAAGGAGGATCACAATGGATATTAAGCTTACAGAAAATGCAAAAGACGAACTTAAAAACCAAAATGCCGAAAATAAAGACCTGCGAATTTTTGTGCAGGGCGTTGGGTGAGGCGGCCCAACATTTGGAATGACTCTGGATGAGTCAAAGGAAGACGATAACATTAAAGAAGTGGATGGCTATCGCTTTTTAGTCGAAAAAGAGTTGGATCGGCAAATCGAAGGCGTTACCGTAGACTACAAAAATGGAATGCTAAGAAAAGGTTTCGTAGTATATATGTCTGCAGGTGGCGGCGGAGGCTGCTAGAAGTAAAAACGTAGAATAAGTGTTTTTTCAGGACCCAAAAAAACTTTGGGTCTTTTTTTTACGAATTAATTTGACAAACCGATAAGATCGATGTAAAATATTAAGTTTACTTGTTTGACAAAACCCATAATATATGTTAGAATATGAATGTAAATATGCGTTAATCATTGGAAAGAAGGTGATTCTTTGGCGAATGGCAATACGTTAGATCAAATCAGAAAGAACATTACAGGTTATATCGGTCAAAAGGTTACACTGAAGGCGGATAAAGGCCGGAAGAAAGTGATGGTAAAAGAAGGCGTATTAGAGAGCACCTATCCGAGTATTTTTGTCGTTAAAATCGAAGGTGAATTTGACGCAGACAGAAGAATTTGTTACAGCTATTCGGATGTATTGACTTCCACAGTAGAATTGACATTTTGTAATCAAAACGACCCCGTTGAGGTTAATTAATGCAAACCACCTATTTTATAAATAGGTGGTTTTTTTTGACCTTCCTTATAGGGACGCCGATTTAGGGACGCCGATTTTCAAAAATTCTAATAATTATTATAAAGGGTTAATTATCTTTATACATCAGAGTGAACCAAGGATAAGGAAAACTCACGGGATATACGGGATAGGAAAAGCACAGATCATCCCTCAGTGGAAAAATATGCATGATGTGAATAAAATGGATGAAATCCTATAAAAATAGCCGCTTGATTTATACATCAATGGAATATATACTAGAGTCAGGAAAAGAAAACAGGACTTAAGAAGAAAGGAGCTTTACTGTGACAAATTCAAAAGGGTTTTTGCATGTAACCTCAGAAATTGGAAAGTTAAAAGCCGTCATGCTTCATCGTCCAGGAAAAGAACTTGAAAGACTGACCCCTGCTTACTTGGAGGAGTTACTCTTTGATGATATCCCCTGGTTATCACAAATGCAAAAGGAACACGATGCCTTTGCCAAGGTGATGGAAGAACGGGGAACGAAGGTGTATTACTATGAAAAACTGCTGGAAGAAGTACTGAAAGATGAAAAAGTCGCCGGGAAATTTATTGCGGAACTGATTGATATTGCCGGAGGGGATAATGACCGGATTAATGAGGAAATCAGCGGATTCCTACAGGAAAAAACCGCCGGAGAATTGGTGGACATCGCGATTTCAGGACTCTTGAAAACCGAACTGGATACCAATAAGGAAAAAAGAAGTCTCAGCGATTATATCCAGCGGGATTACCCGTTTTTAATCAATCCCATTCCCAATCTGTATTTTACCCGGGACCCGGGTGCAGTGATTGGAGACGGATTAAGCATCAGTAAGATGAACACTCCTGCTCGGGATCGGGAGACCATGTTTTTACAGTACGTATATGCCCATCATCCCTTAATCAAAAAAGAAGACACCCCGCTTTGGTATGATTATAAAGAAAAGAGTAATATCGAAGGTGGAGATGTGTTGGTCCTTAGTGATGAAGTGGTGGCCATCGGCGTAAGTGAGCGGACTTCCTCCAGAGCCGTGGAAATTATTGCGGAGAGACTTTTTGAAAAGGCTCCCATCAAAAAGGTCTTAGCCATACAAATTCCCTTTACCAGAGCCTATATGCACTTAGATACCGTCTTTACCATGGTGGATTACGACAAGTTCACCATTTATCCGGGCATTGAGGATGCCTTAAAAGCCTATGAAATTACCCCGGGCAAGAGTGGCCTGAATGTGAAGGTAAAGCCCAGCCTTAAAGAAGCCTTGCAGGATGTATTGAAGCTTTCTTCGGTAAAACTCATCCAAAGCGGTGGAGGAGATCCGATTACCGCAGCGAGAGAACAGTGGAATGACAGCACCAATACCCTAGCCATTGCACCGGGGGTTGTCATAACCTACAACCGAAATGAAGCCTCTAATAAAACCCTCAGAAGTCATGGGATTGAAGTAGTGGAAATCGAAGGGTCCGAACTGGTTAGAGGCCGGGGTGGTCCAAGATGCATGTCCATGCCTTTGGTAAGGGAAGATTTAAGATAAATGAAGTGTCTGTCCGAATAAGCCAATTAAAAACCGAGGAGGAATAAGCATGCCAGTAAATTTAAAAGGAAGAAATTTTGTAACCCTGAAAGACTTCAGCCCGGAAGAGATTCAATATCTTCTGGACTTATCCAAGGATTTGAAAGCCAAGAAACGAACCGGAAGCAAGGAAAAAGCACTGGAGGGAAAAAATGTGGTGCTCTTATTTGAAAAAGCCTCCACCAGAACCCGTTGCGCCTTTGAAGTAGCCGCTTTGGACGAAGGCGCCCATGTTACTTTTCTGGGGTCCAGCGACTCCCAGATGGGAAAAAAAGAATCCTTGGAGGATACGGCAAAGGTTCTTGGCCGGTTCTACGACGGAATGGAGTTTCGGGGATTCAAACAGGAAACGGTGGATATTCTGGCGGAACATGCCGGTATTCCCGTATGGAACGGTTTAACGGATCTGTATCATCCGACACAGATCCTTGCGGATTTACTGACCATCAGCGAGCATGTGGATAAGCCCTTAAACAAAGTGAAATTTGCCTTTTTAGGAGATGCCCGAAACAATATGGGGAACTCTTTGATGATTGGCGCGGCGAAAATGGGGATGGATTTTAGAGCCGTGGCTCCAAAGGAATTGTTCCCTTCCCAGGACCTGGTTGAAGAAATGAATGAGATCGCCAAGGGTACCGGAGCTAGCATAACCATTACGGATGACATCGCAGAGGGAGTGAAGGATGCGGACGTAATTTATACCGATGTATGGGTATCCATGGGTGAAGAAGAACAATTTGAAGAGCGGATTAAACTGCTCAAGGACTATCAGGTAAACATGGAGATGATCGAAAAAACCGGAAATGAGAACACGATTTTTATGCACTGCTTACCGGCCTTTCATGACCTGGAAACAAAAGTCGGTAAAGAGATCCACGAAAAGTTCGGGCTGACGGAGATGGAAGTGACGGATGAAGTCTTTAGATCTAAGCATTCCGTGGTATTTGACGAAGCCGAAAACCGAATGCATACCATTAAATCCGTAATGGTAGCCACGATGGGATAATTTCTTGCCCTTAGCTAGTGAAAAACAAGAAAAAAGCAGGAACACTTCTGAACGGATGGAAGTGTTCCTGTTTAAACATGGAATGAAAATCAGGCTTTACTGAAACGAGAAGGGAGGGAGCTGACAGTATTGTCAGCGATCAATTATGGTTAAAGAAAACAGCAGAATTGTTATTGCGCTTGGGGGGAATGCCCTGCAGGCTGACCCGAAGGATACTACAGCGAAGGCGCAAATAAAAACCGCAAAGGAAACGGCGAAGCCGATTGTGGATTTAATTGAAGACGGTCACGAGGTAATCATTGCCCATGGTAACGGTCCTCAGGTTGGACAAATTGTTGCCACCTATGAGGCGGCGGCGATTACGGATCAGGGCTTGCCGATCATGCCATTTCCCGAATGTGGAGCCATGTCTCAAGGGTATATCGGCTATCACTTACAGCAAGCCATAAGGGAAGAAATGGTACAGCGAAAGATCAAAAAAGAAGTGGGTACTGTGGTAACCCAGGTAGTGGTGGATGAAAATGATCCGGGTTTTACCAACCCCACGAAACCGGTAGGATCCTTTTTTAATGAAGAAGAAGCAAATAAATTAGAGCGTGAAATGGGTTTTGTTATGAAGGAGGATGCCGGTAGAGGTTATCGAAGAGTTGTGGCTTCTCCGGAACCGGTAGATGTTGTGGAAGCCCCGATAGTTCGAACCCTTGTGGATAACGGCCACGTAGTGATTACAGTCGGCGGTGGCGGTGTGCCAGTACTTGACCGGGGAAATGGGGTACTGGAAGGGGTGCCGGCAGTCATTGATAAGGACTTCGCCTCGGAAAAAATTGCGGAAATTTTGGATGCGGATATGTTGATCATTCTGACGGCCGTGGAAAAAGTGGCCATTAACTTCGGAACACCAGAGGTTGAAGAACTGTCGGAGATCACCATTGAAGAAGCAAAGAAATACATGGAAGAAGGCCATTTTGCCCCGGGGTCCATGCTGCCGAAGGTTAAAGCAGCCTTGAAGTTTGTAGAATCCAAACCGGGACGAAAAACCTTAATTACTTCGTTGGAAAAGGCCAAAGAAGGAATTGAAGGAAAAACCGGAACCGTTATTGTACGGGCGGAATAAAATCGGTGCATCAAAAGACGAAAGCTCTCTTCTCCCTTCGGGAAGAGGGCTTTTTAGATTCTTTTTACAAGTTCCGGCTTTTAAGATATAATAACAATTAAATTCAGTACATGATGGAGGCTTTGGAAGATGGAGAAAATAATGCTCAAAACCTATGGAAAAGTAAACCTGTATTTAGAAGTCATCGGGAGACGGGAAGATGGATACCATGAACTGCAAATGGTCATGCAGAGCATCGGCCTTTATGATACAGTAACCTTGGAGGAACGGGAAAAGGATGAAGTACTGATTAAAACCAATTCCCCGTATATTCCAAAAGACGCAGGAAATATCGGAGTTCAGGCAGCAAAGCTGATCAAGGAAGAATATCAGATTGATCAAGGGGTGGAGATCACCATTGATAAGAACATCCCTGTGGCAGCGGGTCTTGCGGGAGGCAGCGCAAATGCAGCCGGGGTATTGAAAGGACTTAATCAACTATGGGAACTTGGTTTGAGCGAAGAAAAACTTCGGGCCTTAGGTCTTCGTCTGGGAGCGGATGTGCCCTTTGCCATAATGGAAGGGGCTGCGGTAGCCGAAGGAATCGGAGAGAAGCTGACGCCCATACGGGGGCTGAGAAACACCTGGATGGTCCTTTGCAAGCCGGGAATCTCCGTATCGACCCCGGAGGTCTATAAAGCCCTGGACCTCTCGAAACTGGAAAGAAGACCCCTGACGAAGGAGTTTCTGACGGCTGTTGAAAATCGAGATCTTAGAACCGTTAGTAAAAACATGTACAACGCTTTAGAAAGTGTAACGCTCAATAAACATCATGTAATCCGGGACATCAAGAATAAGATGATGCAGTACAATGCTATAGGAACGATGATGACCGGTAGCGGGCCCACCGTATTCGGAATTTTTAAGGACCAGGACCGGGCGAAAAAAGCGGCGCAGAACCTTCTGCGTTATCATCATCAAACCTATGTGGTAACGACCTATAACGGATAAAATGAAAGGACGGGGAAAACGGTGAAAAAAAATATATTGGTAATTTTCGGAGGCCAATCGGGAGAACATGAAGTGTCGCTGATGTCGGCTTTATCCGTACTCAATGCGATTAATGAAGAAAAATACAGGATCATCCCTGTGGGAATTTCCAAAGACGGAACCTGGAAATTTTTTGATGAGCCCCTAAGCGTACTCAGAAAAAGAAGTTGGCAGGAACTTCGGGATTACCTTGAAAAGAAGGAAGATCAGGATATTTCCCTTCGCACAAACACCCGTAAAGAACCGGTCGGAAAGATGGTTTTATGGAACCGACAACGAAAAGAGGCCATTGATCTGGTCTTTCCTGTGCTTCACGGTCCCTTGGGTGAGGATGGAACGATTCAGGGGATGTGTGAAATGCTGAATATCCCTTATGTGGGAGCCGGAGTTCTTGCATCCTCTGTTGCCATGGACAAAGTGATGACGAAAAAAATTGTCAGCACCTTAGGCATTGCCCAGGCGGACTACCATCTGATTTTGAAAGAGGTATATGAGAAAAGCGCGGAAGAAAAGGAAAAACAGCGCTCGGATATGGAAAAGCAATTCGGATATCCTGTATTTATCAAACCGGCGAATCTGGGTTCCAGTGTGGGGATTACAAAGGCCCATAATCGCAAGGAGTTGATCGAGGGAATTGATTTGGCCCTAAGCTATGACCGAAAGGTTTTAGTGGAAGAGTTTATTAATGCCCGGGAAATTGAGTGTGGAATACTGGGCAACTACCATCCCGAGGCGTCCCTGCCCGCCGAGATTATTCCCCATAACGAGTTTTATGATTACCGGGACAAGTATTTTGATGGGAAAAGCCAATACATTATTCCGGCAAATCTGTCGCAGGAACAAACCGAGGTGATCCGTACCGAGGGGAAAAGGATTTATAAAGCCATGGACTGTACCGGCCTTGCCCGAATAGATTTTTTTGTGGAGAAAACCACGGGGAAAATTTATTTTAATGAGATCAATACCATGCCCGGCTTCACAAAGATCAGTATGTACCCGAAAATGTGGGAAAGTACGGGGATTTCCTATGAAGCTCTGGTAGATCAGTTAATAGAGTTCGGTTTTCAGCGTTTTCCGGAGAAAGAGTCATAAAGCAGAAAATTAGAGAAAGGAAAGATCAAATGAAAGAGCAGGTACAAGTAAAGATCATCGGTACGCAAAAGGATGCCCAGGGAGAGGAAAATATCATCGAATTAATCACCGAGGGATCGCTTTTTAAGAAAAATGATAAGTATTATGTAGTATATGAAGAAACCGAACTTTCGGGGATGGAAGGCTCCACTACGACCTTGAAGATCGATTCGGAGGATCGCGTCAATATCCGACGTTTCGGCAGTGCCAAAGCGGATATGATTTTTGAAAAAGGCAAAACCCATTCCACGGGATATGAGACCCCTTACGGCCTTGTGGAGATGAATATTACCACCCACCGGATCTCGGTTTCCATTGACGAGGACCTCCCAAAGATTACCCTCAAGATCCAGTACCGCATTAAGGTTCTGGGAAGTGAGGATACCATGAACATTCTCGACATTT